>JAUICT010000234.1 GCA_030429325.1 Bacteroidia bacterium | reverse complement strand
GTTTTCTTGGGTGTTCAGGTAGCACCATTCGTCAATGTCGATGGCATCTACAGGTCCTGCTCCCTTCTTTTTGGCCAAAATGGCCAAAACCCCGGTTCCGCAACCCATATCCAATACCGATTTCCCTTGGACATCCATATCCAAAATATGCTGGAGCATCATGTGGGTGGTCTCATGATGCCCGGTTCCAAAACTCATCTTGGGTTCTATCACAATGTCATACTCCACTCCAGCTGCAGGGTGGAACGGGGCACGTACCATACATCTGTCCCCAACGGTAATGGGATGGAAATTCCGTTCCCATTCAGCGTTCCAGTTTTGTTGTTGGATTTCTTTTTGGGTCCATGAAATTTCAAAACCTGGTTGTTGCAGAATATAGAGTCCTTCCAAAATATCCTCACGCCAATCCGATTTTAGGATGTAAGCCAAAAGCCCGGTTTCGTTCTCCACAAAGCTTTCAAACCCCACCTCTCCCAGTTCGGCAATCAAAATATCCGTTGCCGGTTGGGTCGGTTCTATCGTAAAATCATACTCGAGATATACCAATCCCATAGTTTCCGATCAAATGGCGTTGATGATGGCCACAAAGTCCGATGCCACCAAGGAAGCTCCTCCGATCAACCCTCCGTCCACATCGGGTTTGGAGAAAATTTCCTCTGCATTGTTTGGTTTCACACTACCCCCGTAGAGAATAGTAACTTCATCTGCGATTGAAGCATTGTAGGCCTCTGCAATGGTCTTGCGGATAAAGGCATGCATTTCTTGCGCCTGCTCCGGGGAAGCCGTCTCCCCTGTACCGATGGCCCAAACGGGTTCGTAGGCCAAAACGATGTTTTTCCAAGCACTGGCCTCCAAATGGAATAATCCGTTTTTCAATTGGCTTTCCACTACGGAAAAATGGTTGTCGGATTTCCTGTCCTCCAACTCTTCGCCAAAACAGAAAATGGCCTTGATTCCCTTAGCAACGGCAGTATCCACTTTCTTGGCCAACAACTCATCGGTTTCACCAAAGTGGGAACGCCTTTCTGAGTGTCCCAAGATTACAATGTCCACATCCATATTCAATAGCATATCCGCAGAAATCTCACCTGTGTATGCCCCATTTTCGGCAAAATGCATATTCTGGGCAGCTACTTGAATGGTGGAAGACTCCAAACTTCGCTTTGCAGTTTCCAGGTTTACAAAAGTGGGGGCCACAATGACCTCCGCCTTGGTGTCGGGCAGTTTTGCGGAAAGTTCGGCCAACAAAGCCTCTGTCTCTTCCCTATTCTTGTTCATCTTCCAGTTTCCTGCCACTATCTTCGTTCTCATGTTCTTTGTTGTTATGTTATATTGTTTTCTTGTTTTCTTGTTTGGTGTTTGGTGTTTGGTGTTTGGTGTTTGGTGTTTGGTGTTTGGTGTTTGGTGTTTGGTGTTTGGTGTTTGGTGTTTGGTGTAAAAAATTATTCTTTCGCCCTATGATTGAATTTTTGACCCTTTATTTTGGTATTTCTAAGATAATACATGAATGCTCCTATTTTGTTGGCACAATGTTCTGTTAACTCTAAGGCTCTCTGATAATCCTCATTGGATATTAACTTTTTATCAAAAGAGCGATAAAACTGAGATTTCAGTTCGGCACATGAACCTTTTGAAAAACTCAAAAAATTATGAAATTCTTTATTGCCTCCTCTTCCAAAGCCTTCCGCAATATTATCCATTACCGAACCTGAACTCCTCTCCATCTGATTGCGCAATGCATAGTTGCTTCCCAAATCAGTTGTCTGAAAAAAATGTTCGACCAGTTGGCATAGTTCTCTGGAAATTTTCCACACTTCCAATTCTTCAAACCTATCTATCCTTCCCATATCATATTAAACATTTTAACTGAAAAACAATAAACATCAAAACTTGAGTTCGTCAAAATCGTTATAATGCACCTTTTGTTGAATGGTACCCTTTCGTAAAACCAATATTGCGGGATTGGAGCGCACAATGGTCTTCAATGTGGTCTCATCCGTAAAGTAAAAGTCGAAATCCAGTTTATATTTTTGTTCCACCTGATTGGCAAAATCGTCACTTGAGGCCGACATACCGATTACGGTATAGCCCTTTTTCTTTGCTTCATTGGTCACTTGGGCCACTTCGGGGAAAAAATCGTAGTTGCTTTTGGCCAAATCATAGGCTACAACCATGATGAGTTTATCCTCTTCCAAAAGTTCGGCTGCATAATCCTGCCCGTCTTTTTCAATGGTGAAATCATGGATGGGAGGTTCGTATCCTGCTTGAATCTGAGTGGTTTCCACATCAATAAATTTGCCATCTACACTTGGGTATTCGCCATTGGTCACCACAATCTGGTCGGCTCCATTGACTTTGAAACGCCATGCATATTCGTACAAGGGTTGTGGTGCATCATCCGGAACCGTCATCCCTTCTTGGATATTGGCTCCAATTTTATAGGGCCTGAAATCCACGGATGGCAAATGGTTCAACACATGGTTGGCAAATAAAATACAGGCCAGCAGAGCTGCTCCTCCCACCATCCAATTGGTTTTTGTGTTGAAAAGTGGAGTGATGTATTTCCTTCCATAAAATAAAATCAGAATAAAAAACAACAGTATCACATCCTTGGTGAACGATTCCCAAGGGGTCAGTTTTACAGCATCACCAAAGCATCCGCAATCGGTCACTTTGTTGAAATAAGCGGAGTAAAACGTGAGGAAAGTAAAAAATACAATCATCAGCAAAAGACTCCAAACTGTAAACTTCGGTTTAAAGCCAATAAGGAGCAATACCCCCAAGATGACCTCCACGATCACTACAAAAATGGAAATGGCCAAAGCCATGGGCAGAAAAAAGGGCAAATCCAACACGCCAGGGCTAAAATATTCCTCCAATTTGAACGAAAACCCTACGGGGTCATTCAGTTTAATGAGGCCACTGATAATGAAAAGCACCCCAACAAAAATCCTTGAAATCCAAACCAAATATTTCATGTGTGTTCCAAAATAAATTCCAACTTAGCAAAAACCTTAATCTGACACAAATCACACGAATTTTCACAAGTGTGTTGATGGCTATAGATATGATATGTGATTGGTAGAAAACTCAACTATCTTCTTTATCTTGGTTCTTGACTCTTTTCCCTTTTACCCTAAATACAAATTCCCTTGTCATCTTCTGTCATTTGGAGTTTAGATGGATCAGTGCAAAGACCGCATAGTTGATCATATCCTGATAGTTGGCATCCACGCCTTCACTTACCAATGTGGCACCTTGATTGTCCTCAATCTGCTTAACGCGAAGTAACTTCTGAAGGATAAGGTCCGTCAACGAACTTACCCGCATATCGCGCCATGCCTCACCATAATCATGGTTTTTGTCTTCCATCAATTTTTTAGTGATGGCCACCTCGTCATCATACAGGGCAACAGCCTCCTCAGCGGTCAAATCGGGTTGTTCCGCCACTCCTTTTTTAATCTGGATCAAGGCCATGATGGCATAGTTGATGATTCCGATGAATTCCGATTGTTCCCCTTCGTCCACCTTTCGCACATCGTTCTGTTGTAGGCTACGAATGCGTTGGGCCTTGATAAAAATCTGATCGGTAAGGGAAGGCAGGCGCAAAATCCGCCAAGCGGTACCGTAGTCCTGTGCTTTTTTCAAAAACAATTCCCGGCAGGTATGGATCACCGCATCGTACTGTTGGGAAGTCTGCTGCATGTATTGTTGCTAATTTGCGTAAATTTCGTCCAAATAAAAGTGCCCAGAGCACTTTGCCAAAGATAGTGAAACCCTACAAAGGAGATATTTTTTATGACCATAAACTGTAAAGGTGAACTTATAGATCTTACAGTACCCAAAGTGATGGGTATTCTTAACCTTACCCCAGATTCTTTTTTTGATGGGGGAAAATACAAGAATGAAGCTTCTATATTGAACCAAGTGGAATACATGCTAGATTATGGGGCCACCTTTATAGATATGGGTGCCTACAGCTCACGACCAGGGGCGGAACATGTGAATGAAGATGAGGAGTTGAAGCGCATGCTACCTGTCATAGAATTAATCCTGAAAAAATTCCCGGACACCTTGATTTCCGTGGACACCTTCAGAAGTAAGGTTGCTGCGGAAAGTTTGGAAAGGGGCGCGGCCATGATCAATGATATTTCTGCTGGTAATTTGGATGCGGAGATGTTTCGCACGGTTGCCCAATACCAAGTACCGTATATCATGATGCACTTGAAAGGCACCCCACAATCCATGCAGAAAGAGGCCACTTATACCGATTTAATCAGGGATCTTCGACATTACTTTTCCGAAAAAGTGCAGGAAGCCACTTCCCAAAAAATAAACGACACCATCATAGACCCCGGGTTTGGCTTTGCCAAGACCACCGAACAAAACTATACCTTGTTGAACCATTTGGACCTTTTCAAGACGTTCGGTTTGCCTCTTTTGATTGGATTGAGCCGAAAATCCATGATTTATAAAGTATTGGATTCCAGTCCAAAGGAAGCGTTGAACGGCACCACTGCCCTCCACACGATTGCGTTATTGAAAGGGGCAAATATTCTACGGGCCCACGATGTCAAGGAGGCTATGGAATGTGTGAAACTGGTATCGGCCTTAAAAGCCAATGCCCTCTAGTTTTTGGTTCTTCTATTT
>JAUICT010000233.1 GCA_030429325.1 Bacteroidia bacterium | reverse complement strand
TACCATTATTTTTCTTCCCATGATAATATGATTTACAGTTTGAGTTTAATTCCTTTTTTCTCCAGCCAACCCGTAATCGCAACAACAAGTAGGGCAAATATCATGGAGCCTATGAGCCCTACCACTCCCGTATTCAGAGCATCTGGCAATGTGAAATCTACAAATGTGCGCATTGGATAAATAATATAAGGCAACATGTAGCAGGTCAATGTAGCCGTTCCGGCTGGAGCTATAATCTTGGCCCACTTTGTAATGTTCTTCTTATCCGTGATATAATGTAGAATAGCAAAAAGGAAAAAACCCATGGCCGAACATATGGCAAGCCATGAAGGCGTGGCCCCAAGTTTGGAGATTCCCCACACTGGTCGTGTACCCAATCCATATACAAGATATATAATTCCCAAGACAACAAGGATTGTATATACCTGCTTTAAGCTGACCTTAGACCATTTTTCGAATATCAGGGATGCGACAATTCCTCCGGTGGTCAATCCTGGTATAGTACCTCCCACAATGGTTGAAAGATACCTGAATGGTCCTGACAATTGAATGGCCATGTCTGTTTGAGCCCAAACAGAAAGTATGTTGAAGAGAACCCATACGCCAATCATTACAGCAAAATTTCCCCTAACAAATAAAAAGACAAGGGCATTGACCAAATATGCCCAACCTATCAATCCCAAAATACCCCACCATTGGGGGCGCATCCAATGTTCTCCAGAAGCACCTCCTTTATAGATAATGGCTAAAAATACAAAAACCGCCAGCCCAAGAATCTGTAATGGCAGATGCCATTGTTTTGGAATTGGGCTTTTCTTATAATGTGTCCATATTAGAAACACCCCTAGAGCCATTAGAATACACCAAAGATATTTTCCGATAATGATACCTTCATGATAGGCAGATTCATAATTTACCATGAAAACGCCAATAAAAAGCAAAGAAAAAGAGCGGATTAGAATATGCTTGGCTATGTCTCTACGAGCATCTCCTTTCTGCAATCGGTTTTTAATGGCAAAGGGAATGCTTAGCCCTACAATGAACAGAAAAAGTGGGAATATAATATCTGAAAATCCCAAATAGTCCTCACCAGCTTTGGCATGCAATAGCCATTTGGGCAAGCCTTTAAGTGTCCAAAAGTCGTTTACCCATATCATAAAAAACATGGTCAGAGCCCTAAGAATGTCAATTGACTTAAGTCGCATATTGATTTAAATTGACCTTACACCTCTGTAATTTTTTTACCAATTTTGTTGCACTCATATTATAAGTACGCACGAAACTTTAATAACCCTATACTTTTTTATGATTTTTAATAAAATATCTTCAGATGTGCATAATATCGCAATCTATTGAATTTTCGATTTCCTGTGGTTTAAAAGGATGACAATTATTGTGCTTTTAAAACAAAGTCTTCAAAAAAGGTAGCTCTTAGGGTTTTGCCGGAGTCTGGAGTCTTATGTATTCAATCTTTGAATTAAATATCCTATACCAATATTTTCCAATAGAAAAAAAGCGGGCGAGAAAACTGGCTTCCCCACCCGCGGCTTCAAACTTAACTCAACTTAAACATGTAACCTTCTAAAAATTAGGGGCGCCAGTATCCCACCAAAGCCTAGTGCCTCCATTGTCAGGTCCGCCAAGTTTAGTAACGGCTCCCGCAACACCTTCGGCATTGGTTGAAAGTTCACTATCCACAAATGGGATTCTTCGTATTTGAATATCCGTATCTATGGTTCCAGGGCTTTGATTGCTCACCACCGGGAAAATTTTGGGGTATCCCGTACGACGGAACTCGCTCCACGCCTCTTGTCCATCAGGAAATACTGCAATCCATTTTTGGGTGATGATCTTTTCCAATTTGGTTTCGTTGTCATCGGCCCCATCCCATGCAATGGTAACATTGGTAAGGGCATTGATGTTATTTGACGGATATACGGGATCCACATAATCTGCAGGTACGGAAGTGTTGTCCGCTATGTAATCGTCCGCACTACCTACACCTCTTTGCTCGAAAGAAAGGGCTATCCCCATTTCATAATTGGCCTGTGCATCACCAGCACCACTCCATCCCCTCAAAGCGGCCTCTGCTTTTAGGAAAGCTACTTCAGCAGCTGTCATTAGCTGTACAGTATTCTCGGTCAAATCGTCATTGATTACCGCAAATCTCACATAGTCGGCCTTTTGAGCTGATGCATCTGCATATCCATCCAACAAGGGTAATCCATTTCTGATTCCTTTGAGTGTTCCGGGAACAATGGGTTCGGTTTCCGAGTCACCAGGGTTAACTTCCAAAAAATAGGCATTGATTCGGGGGTCGTTGTACCCACCCATAATGGACTCCATGGATGCATTCATACGGGTATCCCCCCATGAATTATCTATCTGGGCCAACGGATGGCTATTGGTGCTGGTCACAAAGAATCCATCGTCATTACCTACCATTACACCCAAAGGATGGTTTAGGGCCTTTTCCCCTTGCAGCTTGGCCTTTTCAGGGGCTACTTTGGAAATTCGAATGGCCAGTCTTAACCGCAAGGAATTTGCAAATCTTACCCATTTGGAGTAATCCCCTCCATAAGCTAGGTCGAATGCAGTAAACCTTGGGCTTTCTATATCGGCCATAAGATTATCCACAGCGGTATCCAAATCGGCAAAAAATGCATCATAGGCCTCTTCTTGCGAGTCATACACCCCAGCATTGTCCAAATCGCCGAAATTGGTATACACAATGGGACCAAAAACATCTGAAACCCTATGCATGGCCTCCACCTTTAAAATCAGGGATACCGCATACAGGGTAGGATATTCCCCTTGGGTCAAACTCTCAATGTCCTTTACATTGTTCATGACATTGGAGTAAGGAACAGACCAGATGGTATTGTTCCAACCGCTCACCAAGTTATAGGTGGTGTTGTTGGACCCGTTCTGAAAAGGGTTTGGAGGGGTCAAATATCCTGCGTAGGCATCCGCGTTCAAGTTCTGTTGAAGCTGGTATTGCCACCCTGGGTTGAAAATATAGATACTTTCAAACACAGGCTTGTATTTAGATCCCACATGTTGAAAATCCCCTTCGAGTTGTTCTTGGGTAATTTCCCTTGGGTTTTTATTGAGTTCTTCAAAATTCTCAGTACAGGACGTAGCCAAAAACCCTAAAGTAGCTGCCAAAACGCCCAATCTATATATATTTTTCATGAGTTTTTTTTAAAAAGTTAGTTTTACGTTTAGACCTGTGCTCCTTGTGGAGGGAAGACCTAAAACATCCACTCCCTGAAGTGCATTGCCCGTACTTAAACTGACATTGGGGTCATGTGGGGCGTCCTTGTAGAAAAAGAACAGATTGCTTCCCACCAAGGAAGCGCTCACATTGCTGAAGAAAGATTCTTCTCCCAAATCAAAGGTGTAGCCCAACGCAAATTCGGCCAACCGTACATTGGTGGCACTGTAGACGTATTCACCCGTAAAACCATTCCTTCCACCTGCTGCACCGTAGTATTGTTGTGCCGTCCAAGTTTCCGGATTACCATTGATATCAACCACTTCGATGGTTCCATTGGCTGTCTCACGAGCAGTGTTATTGCTCAAGCCTTCCACAGCGGCCTGGGTCATGCTCATGGTCTCACCACCAAACTTACCATCAATCAAAAAGTCAAGGCTAAAATTTTTGTAGCTAAAGGAGTTGTTCCATCCCAAAGTAAAGTCTGGGTTGGCATTACCCACTTTTTCCAAACCTTCGATAACATTGTCTGGGTTTTGGTCATTTTCCACCAAACCTCCATCAACTACAACAGGTCTACCCTGCTCATCCCTTTTTACCACTCGGCCATAGATATCTCCAAAGGAACCCCCTTCTACCAAATAGGAAGCAAAGGAATTGTTCCCTGCCCCGGAAAGGGTAAAATAGGTAGGCTCAATAAGCCCATCGGCTACCGTACCATCATAAATACTTTCCACAATGTTCTTATTGCGTGCAAAGTTCAAAGTGGTCTTCCAACGGAAATCCTCACTTTGGATAGGTGTGGCAAAAATAGTGGCCTCAATACCCCTGTTGACAATCTCTCCTGAATTTAAACCTGCATTGGGCGCCCCAATAACCGCAACCGAAGTTGGGAAGGGGAAATACTGGTTAACCGTCTTCGTGTTGTAGTACCCAACATCAAAGCCTAAACGATTGTTGAAAAATCTCCACTCGGTACCCAATTCAAAAGACTTCTGCTTTTCCGGCTTTGGCGTGGTCCCTGGAAATGGCCTGATAGGATCGGTAGGACTGATTCCATTACCAAACAAAATAGTCCTGTTTGGGCTAATTTGGTTAGGGGCAAAATCATTACCCACTTCTGCATATGAGCTTCTTATTTTGGCGAAGGAAACCTTATCTCCAAAATCAAACATTTCACTCAAAACCCCAGTAATACCCACAGAAGGATAGAAAAATGAATTGTTTTCTGGTGGAAGTGTGGAAGACCAGTCATTTCTGGCGGTAAGATCCACAAAAATCTTCTCGTCATAACCCAAGGTAGTACTTGCAAAAACAGAATTGATCTGTCTATTCAATGAGGTCTGTGACAAGGCCACTTGGGAATTGGCATTAAAGTTCTGAACGGTGAACACATTGGCAAACTGAAGCCCTCCCTGTGATCCTGAATCTGCATTTAGAATTTCAGTGGTATTTCGCTTAACACTGCCAC
>JAUICT010000232.1 GCA_030429325.1 Bacteroidia bacterium | reverse complement strand
TGGGAAACCCAACCATATCCAAACCTGCAGAAGCGGTAACATCCTCAAATTTATCATCTCCAAGGTTCCGATAGAATTTGAGATTGTATTGCTCTTGTAAGAGTGTTGTTCCCTTATAATCGGATAGGCTGCCGGGATTGGGTGGTTGGATCAAAAGAAAAAGGTCTAACCATCCATCCTTGTCATAATCCAAAAAAGTGGCATGTCTGGTTCGTTGATCATTGTCCACGCCAAACTTTTTGGCACTCTCCTCAAAAGTACCATCCCCTTTGTTGATATAAAGAAGATTGGTACGCCATTTTGGTTTATCATCATAGAGTTCTCGGCTTACATAGATATCCAAATGGCCATCATTGTTTACATCTGCAACGGTAACACCTGTGGACCAGCCACCGTCATCCTTTATTCCAGATTGCTCCGTGACATCCTTAAACTTTAAATTTCCTTGGTTAAGGTAAAGTTTGTCCGGAACCATGTTTCCTGCAAAATACAGGTCTTGAAGGCCATCATTGTTAAAATCCCCAACCCCTACACCAGCACCTCCATAAAAATTGGCATAGCGAAGAATATTGTGCTCTTTAAGATCTCTTACCTCGTTAGAAAAAGATATTCCCGTGTATTCGGAATCCATCAATGTAAAACGAGGCGAATCTTTCTTTTCCTGTGCAATGGCTACCCAAAAAGGGATAGCTGCCAGAGTAACCGTAAAAAAGTGGCAAAGAGATAGCTTTAGCATTGATCAAATGAATTTGGTTCATTGAAAATATAGCAAAAATAAAGGGAAGTTTCCTTCCCTTTATTAACTACTAACTCAGCTTAAAATTAATTTGAAAATTAAACTTAATGCTTATTAAAACTACTGCTTGGCTATTATTCAACATCCCACCAAACTCGGGTTGTCAACAAGTCTGGTCCTTGTCTTGAAACTGCCTCGTTGTAATTCTCTGGATTGTTAATTTGCTCTCCTTGAGTATAGGTCAACCTTCTAGGAATAGTACCATTTGTGACGTTACCTGGATAATTGGTCGGTGTCAACACAGGGTAGCCTGTTCTTCTCCAGTTAGAAAATGTCTCATACTCGTTTAAGAAAGTGGCGGCCCAATACTGAGTGTTTATCTGTTCTAGGGCATTAGCTGCATCGTAAGGGTTATTGGCCAAATAGTCATCAATGTCCGCTGAGGCAATTTCACCTCCAGGTCCGTACATGGCCAACATTTCCATGGCAGCCCTAACACCATTGTTGTAATGGGTCTCGGCATCACCAGCAAGTCCCCATCTTACATTGGCCTCGGCCAACATAAACTCGACTTCTGCATAGGTTTGGAAGAACATTGGAGCGTCTTGTCCTGTGATTACACTTCTGTTTGGTTCTGCATAGTTGTCCGTGTTTTCTTCTCCAGTATCATCCATTAACATTTGTGCATCCAAGCCGTTTGGAAGGCCTATCAAATCAGCAGGGGCAGTACTACCATCTCCTCTTCTTGCACAAAGTATTGGTAATCTAGGATCGTTACCTGCTTGCAAAAAGTCTACAAAGGTCTTACTCATACGAGGGTTACCGTCTGCTGTGAAAACCTCACCATTACCGTTTCTGTTGATTCCCTCAGGACCATCGGTATGGGGCACATAAAATATATCATCGTTGGATTCCATAACACCACCTGCAATGGCCTTGGCCACCCAAGCTTGTGCACCTGCAGGATCAACCTTGATCAAACGGAAGCCCAATCTAAGCATTAGGGAATTAGCCAATCTTTTCCATTTGGCTTGATCTCCGTTATAGATAATATCCGCAGAGCCGAAGTCTGATGTTCCAGAACCCAAAGCAGCGGCAGACTCTTCCAGCTCTTTGAGCATATCTGCATAGATTTCACTTTGTGGGTCATACTTGGGTTGTACAATTCCTTCTATTACAGCCTTTCCAGCTTCACTATAGGGAATATCTCCGTATAAATCCGTTAATCTGGAAAAAGCAAAAACACGCAATATTCGAGTAATGGCTTTCATCTCATCAGGGCTTCCTTCATTCTCCATTTGAAGCAGCATGTCCTCAACCTGTTTAATAACCCCTGTATAGTATCTATCCATAAGAGAAGAAGCATAACCTTGGTTCCAGAAATACTTATCGCCACTCCAGTAGCCTGGCAATGCTGCAATATGCTGCATCATGGTAGACTGGTAAATAAGGTTTGCCCTCCAGTTATCGTAACGTTCACTGGACGCCAACAGTATGGCAGCAGTCAATTTAGTTGACACATCCACCTGTACTGGCTTGGTAGGATTAACGTTCACTTCTTCAAAGCCCTCGTCACATGCGCCGAGGATGAAGACAAACAATAAAATATAAATTGATTTTTTCATAATAATTTTTTTTTAAAACTTAATGTTACAACTTACGCCATAGCTTCTTGTAGAAGGAACACCAAAATATTCCAAACCTTGTGAGTTTCCTGCATTGTATGCACTTTCGGGATCCACATTGTCTATGCTCCTTTTAATGTAAAATAGGTTTTGACCAATTAAACTAACTGTAACGCTGTTCAAGAAAGTCTTGTCTAAAATCTTGCTTGGAAGACTGTATCCCAAGCTAATTTGCCTAAACTTGATGTAATCGGAATCTTCCACAAAATATTCCGCGATGTCATTTACTCGTCCGTAGTATGTTTGGAGATTTTCAGGAGTCACTGTAGTAGTAAACGAAGTACCAGCGCCGGTTTCCTCGTTGAATGTGGAACCATCAATACCGCTTACACTTAATCCATTTACCCTACCATTCAAGGTTTCTTTGTGAAGCCCTGCACCATAGGCAATTGTATTTGTACCTGAGAACAATTGTCCACCAAACTTACCATCAATCAAGAAGCTCAAGCTTAGGTTTTTGTATCGGAAGGTATTGGTGAAACCAACTTGCCATGGCGGCACTCCTTCTCCAAGGATTTTTCTTTCACCCTGACGCGGAATCGGCACTCCATCCCCATCAATATCATATACGATATTCCCATCGTTATCTCTTACAAAAGAGGTACCAAAAATAACACCATAGGGTTGCCCCACAACATGGGATATGGTAACGTTTCTTGTACGAGGCTCATCCAATGTAACGTTACCTCCTTCAGGGTTTGTTGCCGTAACGGTCCCTTCATTAAAAGTAGCGTTGACACTGGTAGACCATTCAAAATTGGCGTTTCTCACAGGAGTTCCTGAAAGCAACACCTCCACACCTTTGTTTTCTATCTTACCAAGGTTTGCCGTTGCATTGTTGTATCCTGAAGTGTTTGAAGTGGTCACGTTCACGATATCGTCCGTGGTCTCATTGGTATAGTATGCCAAATCCAAAGACAGCCTGTTTCCAAAGAATCGGGCATCAACCCCTACTTCAACTTCCGTTTTGTTCCATGGCACCAAATTGGCATTTGGAACGGTACCTCCTGTTACTCGGCCCAAAGGTTGGCCCAAATGTCCTTGGCCAAAAATCTCATAGGTAAGTGCCAACGCATAGGCATTATCCGCACCACCTGCAGTCTGTGCCCAGCCTCCACGCAATTTCAAGAAATCAATGGCAGCTGGCATTTCAAACATATCCGATAAAATCAAACTACCATTGATGGATGAATAGAAATCATTGTTCGGGGTTGTCTTTCCTGGGAAGGACAGTGTTGAGAACCAGTCATTCCTTCCTGTAAACGTCAGGTAAGCATAGTCGTTATATGAAAATTCAATAGAACCGTATAGTGATCCGATTTCCCTTTCACTAAAGCCCCTACTCCTTCCTTGGTTGGATAAGTTGGCTATATCTTCCAATCCTGGAACAATAAACTGGGATCCATCCAAACGAAGTCTTTCAAATTCTATTTTGTTTCGGTTTGCACCAAAAAAAGCAGACACTCCAAAAGAATCGGAAATATCCTTGTCTATACCCAACATCAAATCAGAATCTATCTGGGTATATCTACGCTCTTCTTCATTCATTGCACCCAATGGAATATATGCAGTTCCCCATGGCTCCACACCAGTAGACTTTCTTGTATAGTGGTCAACACCAACTCTTCCGGTAAGGTACAACCAATCCAAAATATCATACCTAAGTGAGGTGGATGCAATTATCCTATTCCTTGTATCCTCGTTTCTGAACTTGTACGCGGCCCAGTATGGATTCTGAGAAAAAGTATTGCTTGAGTACTGTCTTTCCGTACCATCCTCATTTTCAAAAGGACGCATGTTTCTCACATCAATATTAGGAGCAAGCAAAGCCACTGTATAGTTGGCGTTACCTGGCGCATCAGATAGTCGTGGCCTATTCATTACATCTTCAATGATATATTTGGCATTGATTTGGGCCGTTAGCTTTTCATTGAGCACAGCCCCAGCATTCAAGGAAAATGTCTTTCTATTTAAGCCAGAGTTGGGTACAATATCGTCATTGGACAAATCTGAAGCAGAAAACCTGAAGTTCAAATCTTCTGACCCACTGGACAAAGCAACTGTATTAATGAAAGTTGACCCTGTTCTGTAAAAGTGGTCCAGATTGCTTCCCGCATAGGAATATGGCCTTTCAACACCATCCCATTGCACTACTGGCGATCCGTCTAAACGGGCTCCCCATGCAGAGTTACCCAAGTCTAATGCTTCTTGCTGATTTACAGGAACCCTTGCACGTGTACCCTGTCCATATTCGGTCTGAAAATCCAAG
>JAUICT010000231.1 GCA_030429325.1 Bacteroidia bacterium | reverse complement strand
CTTCCTCGGCATCAAGAATAATCCTGATCTTATAAATCATCCAAAAAATTTTAGAGTGGGCACAAATTTACGACAAATAGGTGTTATTTGGTGAACCGATGCAAGGTAAAGGTCATGGCCGCCAACAGGAAAAATGCTCCGATCTGGTGTGCAATGCCCAACCACAGGGGAACAGCATATATCAGCGTAAATACTCCCAATATAAATTGTAAAAAGACTAGGGCCAATAACAATTTCAATCCTTTTTCTTGTAGGGGAGTACGTTCCACTTTTCGGGTTTTGAACCAAATAAGGGCTATGAATGCAACCACAAGATAGGCCAAATAGCGATGCACGAACTGCACGCCGCTTTTGCCTTCAAAAAAGTTTTTGATTACAGGCTGATGTTCTATGTAAACGGTCTCGTGCATCAATTTTCCCTCGCTCATCATGGGCCAATGGTTGTGGATGAAACCAGCATCCAATCCGGCCACAAAGGCGCCCCAGATGATTTGAAGCAATAGGACTACATACCCAAAACGGATGAGGTTCCGTATACTGCGGTTGATTTCTTTTTTAGTGGGGTAGATCAGGTCCAAGGCCACCCAAAGGCTAAACGCAAAGGTAAGGAAGGCCATGGTGAGGTGGGACGCCAACCTGAAATGGGAAACATCAGGATGGTCCACCAATCCGCTTTTTACCATATACCAACCCAAAAAACCTTGAAATCCACCCAAAAACAAAAGAATCAAGCATTTTTTAATGGTAGGCCGGTCCAGTTTTTTAGTGAACAGAAAATACAGGAAGGGCAGAATAAAAACTATGCCTATGAACCTTCCAATAAAGCGGTGCAACCATTCCCAAAAGTAGATGTCCTTAAAATCCTCCAGATCAAAATGGGAATTCAATTTTTGGTACTCTGGGTACTGCTTATAAAGGTCAAAAGCTTCTTGCCACTCTTGCTCGTTCATGGGAGGAAGGGTGCCGTGGATCAATTTATAATCCGATATGGACAATCCGGAATGGGTGAGACGGGTAATACCACCCACCAAAACCATCACAAAAATGAGCGCGCAGCCCGTCAACAACCAATACACTACAGCTTTGTTCGTTTTCATTCCGATTGGACTTTTAAGTTCATTTTTTTGCCTTTTTCCAGCATAAACTGGTAAGCGGCCTCATATTCATTAGGGATTTCCCCTTCCAAAATGGCCTCTTTGATGGCTTCTTTGATGATGCCTATTTCCTTGGAGGGCTTCAAATTGAAGGTTTTCATGATTTCCTCGCCGGAAACCGGGGGCTGGAAATTACGGACATGATCCCGTTCTTCCACTTCCACTATTTTTTGACGGACGATCTGAAAATTGTTCTTGTACCTTCTTTGCTTTTTGGGATTTTTGGTGGTGATGTCCGCTTCGCAGAGGGTCATCAGGTCGTCCACATGATCACCGGCGTCAAATACCAATCGCCGTACCGCAGAATCGGTAACATGGTCTTCGGCCAAAACAATGGGCCTGGAACTCATCAACACCATTTTTTGTACAAACTTCATTTTCTCGTTCAAGGGCATCCGCAACCGTTTGAAGAGTTTGTAAACCATTTTGGACCCCACAAATTCGTGGGCGTGGAAGGTCCAACCAATTTTCTTATGGAACTTTTTTGTGGGTGCCTTTCCAATGTCGTGCAGAAGAGCCGCCCATCGCAACCAGAGGTTGTCCGTGGTTTCAGAAATATTGTCCACCACTTCCAAGGTATGCCAGAAATTGTCCTTGTGGCGTTGCCCTTCAATTTCTTCTATGCCTTGTAAAGCCGTCAATTCTGGAAGTATAATGGACAAGAGTCCTGTTTTGTGCATCAACGAAAGACCTACGGATGGTTTTTCACTGAGTAATATTTTGTGGAGTTCATCCACAATACGCTCCCCGGAAACAATCTTGATGCGTTCTTGGTTTTCCGAAATGGCTTGGAGCGATTTCAATTCTATGGTAAAATGCAGTTGGGAGGCAAACCGAATGGCCCGCATCATGCGCAAAGGGTCATCAGAATAAGTGATGCCGGGCTCCAAAGGGGTCCGGATGATTTCCCTGTCCAAATCGGACAATCCGTCAAAAGGGTCCAGAAGTTGCCCAAAATTGTCTTTGTTCAGTGCCAAAGCCATAGCGTTGATGGTGAAATCACGTCGGTTTTGGTCATCCTCCAAAGTGCCATCCTCCACGATGGGTTTTCTACTGTCCCGGTGGTAGCTTTCTTTTCGGGCACCTACAAACTCCAGTTCCAAATCCTTGTACTTGATCATGGCCGTGCCAAAATTTTTGAAAACCGAGATGTCCGGTCTTCCTTTTAATTTTTTGGCCACGGCTTTGGCAAGCTGAATTCCACTGCCTACGGCAACAATATCAATGTCCTTGGGAGTTTTTCGGTTTAAAAAGTAATCACGGACATATCCACCAATCACATAGGAGTCCACACCCAATTCATCGGAAGCTTCACCGATAAGCTGAAAAATGGGATGTTGTATGGCCTCTTTATGGAATTCCTGCGTCATTTTATTCCCGGATTACCTTCACTAGCCCATCATTGCCCAATTTTATAATGGATGATGGGGAAGGGTCTTTGTTTTCGTCCGGCAAATTTACCACATAGTCCACTCCTTTTAAAATTTTAGGACCGATATCCTTGAACCGTTTTGGAGTGGGTTCCCCGGAAATATTGGCTGATGTGGATACAATGGGCTTTCTAAATTTGTTGATAAGGTACTGGCAGAACTTGTCCGAAGCCACCCGTATGGCAAGTGTATTGTCTTTGGCAATGAGGTTTTGGGCCACACCAATGGGTTCATCAAACACAATGGTTGTGGGTTTGGTGGCCAAATCCATGATGTCATAGGCCACTTCGGGGACTTCTTTTACATGGCGTTCCAACATCGCCTGGTTGGCCACAAGACAAATAAGGGCCTTGCTGTCCTCCCTGTTTTTAAGGGCATATACTTTCTGGACGGCTTCAGGGTTGGTGGCATCGCATCCAATGCCCCAAACGGTATCGGTAGGGTAAAGGATCAGTCCGCCTTGCTTCAGAACCTCGAAGCATTTTTGAAGCTCTTCATTAAAATCGGCACCCATTTATTTTTTGTATTTCAACTTTTCGCGCTGTACGCTTTCAATATCCAGAATGTCCTTTTGTTTATAGGTCAGTGCTTTGTGGGTGGCCCTTAGGTCCCGGCACAGTTTGCGAAGTCCCATGGGCTCCAAAGAAGCGGCATGGTCGGTACCTTTCCATGTTCGGTCTAGGGTAAAATGTCGTTCTATGACATGGGCGCCCAGGGTATAGGCGGCAACATCTATGGCAATTCCCAAGTGGTGACCAGAAAATCCAATGCTCTTGACCTTGTCCCCATATTTTTCCTGAAGGGTTAGAATATCCAAGAGGCAGACATCCTCAAAAGGTACGGGATAGCCCGAGGTACAATTGTAGACGACCAAGTCTTTGCCTCTACCTCGCTCATCAAAAAAGTCCACAAGTATTTTGATTTCATCCTTGGTGGTCATTCCTGTTGAGATATGGATTTCCCCTTTGTAATTATCACACAGCCATCCCAACATCTCAAAATTGTTGTTGCAGGCGGATGGGATTTTTATAAAATCCGGATTCAATCCGGCAATCTCCTTGGCTGATGTGGTTTCCCAAACCGAAGTGGAGTAAGTAATACCTACTTCTTCGCAATAGTCCTTCAATTCTTGGTGTTGGTCCACATCAAACTCCAAAAATTCCCGGTGCGCCCCATAGGTATCCCCGTAAGAGTTAATGGGATTGGGGTGGGGGGCATTGTACTGCGCCTCGGTGAGCAATTCTTTATTGTTCCGCTTTTGGAATTTTACCGCATTGGCATTACCAAAAATCTTGGCCATGTTGATCAACTCTTTGGCGATTTTCATATCGCCTTTGTGGTTGCATCCGATTTCGGCAATGATATAGGGTTCTTTATAGGTCATTGAATCGTAGATTATAGTTGATGATAAATTCGCAAGCCTCGCGAATGGCACCTTGTGCAGATTTGTTCTTTAAGACCATGTCTGCATGGTATTTGATATGTTTGGTGGCGTTTGAGGGGCAAAAGGACCAGCCTGTCCTGAGGATGTTGCTCCAATCGTTTACATCGTCGCCGATATAGGCAATCTCCTTTGGAGAGATATTTCTTTCCGAACAAAGGTTTTCCAGAAAAGAGTATTTGTCCTTTACCCCCAAAAAGGTATCCGTGATTTTTAATTTTTTCATGCGCTGCCCCACTACTTGTGAATTTTCGGAAGTCATGACCATGACATTGACCCCGTGCTCGCGCAATACTTCCAGCCCCATACCATCGCGCATGTCAAAGCTTTTGGAAAATTCCCCTTCTTTGTTGAAGGTGACACTGCCATCCGTGAAAACACCATCCACATCCAAAATAAAGTGGTTGATGCGTTGGGCAGATTTGTTGGATTTGAAATGGGATATCAGTAACTGTTCAATAATCTGGAAGTCGGTTTCGGAATCAATCTCCACCAAGGTTTCCTCATGCATTTCAATAAGGCCAATGGAGCCACTCAACCTGTTTTTGGACTCCAGAAGTGCTTCTTTATTGGTACAGTAGACCGCCCCATTTTCAATAAGGAGTCCATCAAAATCCTGTCGTCTTGGTCTTGCTTTGAAGTCGTAGTTCAACGGTTTGCCGTCTTTGGACCAAGTAAAGC
>JAUICT010000230.1 GCA_030429325.1 Bacteroidia bacterium | reverse complement strand
TCTTTGGTGAATGCCAAGAAACCCACTCCTTTGGATGAAGCCAAGAACATCATTTATATTTTACGGAACACCTATTATGATGCCGTTGGAGAGTTGTACCAATATGTGAAGCGTAATATTAGGGATGCCGAGTTTGAGAATTACAACATCATTAAACTTGGATTTTGGCCAGGAGGAGACCGTGATGGAAATCCGTATGTTACCGCTGAGGTCACTAAAAAAGTGGCCGATGAGCTTCGGCTTACTTTAATGAAGTGTTACTACAACGAATTGAAGGAGCTTCGAAAAAAACTTACCTTCAAAGGCCTGCAAGATGACATCAATCAGCTAAGCGATAGACTTTACAATGCCATGTTCAATGCTGATGTAGAGATTACGTATGATGAAATTATAAAGAGCCTTCACAGTATTCGGGAAAAATTGGTGGCAAATTACCACGAATTGTACTTGGAACGCTTGGACCAATTGATTGATAAAGTGCATATCTTCAGGACCCATTTTGCCACCTTGGATATCCGCCAAGATCATAGCAAGCATACATTGGTGGTGGAAACCATTTTAAAACAGCAGGGAGCCATCAAAGAGAGCCTAGATGAACTCTCGGAAAAAGAACTGACGCAGTGGCTGCTTCAAAAAGACTTGAAGCTGAATCCGAATGACTATGATGAGGAGATTGTAAAAGATACCATTGTCAATATCCAACAACTGAAGGAAATCCAGAAGAGGAACGGTGAAGAAGGTTGCAACCGTTACATCATCAGTAATTCTGAGGATATTTTTGCCGTTCTTTTTGTGTACGGCCTGTTCCGTTGGAGTGGTTGGGAAGAAAAGGACATTACTTTTGATATCATCCCCCTATTCGAGACCATGAAAGGGATGGAAGCTTCAGAAGAGGTGATGCAAACACTTTTTGATATTCCAAAGTATAGGAAACATTTGGAGCGAAGAAATGAGACCCATACCATTATGTTGGGCTTTTCGGATGGTACAAAGGATGGGGGTTACCTTAAGGCCAACTGGTCCATACTCAAGACCAAGGAAACCCTGAGCAAGGTATGTAAGAAGAATGGGATTAAAGCCATTTTCTTTGATGGTAGGGGAGGACCACCAGCGCGTGGAGGAGGAAAGACCCACAGGTTCTATGCCGCCCAGACCAAGGATGTGGCCAACCATGAGATTCAACTTACCATTCAGGGGCAGACCATAACCAGTACTTATGGTACCAAAGAGCAATTCAAGCATAATTCCGAACAATTGCTCACTGCCGGGCTCAGAAATAATCTGTTTGGAAAGGAACATGTCATTACCGCTGCACAACGCAAATTGATAGAGGAACTTTCAGAATTGAGTTTCAACAAATACGATGCATTGAAACAGCATGAAAAGTTTATTCCGTATTTGGAGCATCGAAGCACCCTAAAATATTATACCAAGGCTAATATTGGAAGTAGACCGGGCAAGCGAGGGAATAAAAAACAACTCACCTTATCCGATTTGCGTGCTATCTCTTTTGTAGGGTCGTGGAGCCAGTTGAAACAAAATGTCCCTGGGTATTTTGGATTGGGAACAGCGATACAACAACTGAAACAAGAGGGCAAGCTCAACGAAATCAAAAAGTTGTACAAGGAGGTGCCATTTTTTAGGGCGTTAATGCACAACAGTATGATGTCCTTGGCCAAAACCAATTTTGATTTGACCAGTTATATGAAGGAAGATCCCGAATTTGGTAAGTTTTGGGAAATTTTGCATGCCGAGTTTGAACTGTCGAAAAAGATGCTGCTTCAGATTTCTGGGCAAAAGATTTTAATGGAAGACGAGGAAGTTTCCAGGGAATCCGTGAAGATCAGGGAGAAGATTGTATTGCCCTTGTTGGTTATCCAGCAAAATGCGTTGTACCATATTACCCAAAATTCGGAATTCAAGGAATTGTACGAAAAGATAGTGACGCGATCACTGTACGGTAACATTAACGCGAGTAGGAACTCGGCTTAGGGTTTACCCTTATTGGAGTTCAAAATATGGAGTATTGAGTTCTAAGCCATTTCTGCATACACACCCTTATGAGCCTTTTCTATTTCCGGAGGCTACCAAATTGATTGTGGGCACTTTGCCACCACCGCGCTTCACAACTGGAGAGTTAAAGCCAGAGGATGTAGATTTTTGCTACGGAAGTTGCAATGGACAATTATGGCCCATTCTAGATCGTATTTTCAATTTGGGACTCAAGTACGAAACTACCAATGAAGCTGCCAAGCAGCGCAAAGACTTTTTGCTGGAACAAAAAATCGGAGTCTGTGATATTGTCCAAAGCGCGGAACGTGAAAAAATAGATGCCTCGGATTTGGGAATGCAGAACGTGGTGCTTCGGGATATGCTAGGGTATTTACGGAAATACCCCAATATTGAAACCCTTTTGTTTACAGGAGGGAATAGCAAAAATGGACCGGAATACTTTTTCAGGAGACTATTGAAAGAGCACAATTTGAAATTGAAAGTAATATCCAATGAGGTGCCAAGAATCCATGAGTTGGAATTGCCCCTCACTTTAAGTTCATTGTCAGTTCGAGCGCAGTCGAGAACTATTAAGACGGTATCTTTGACAGCTCCTTCTGGGGCTGCCAATAGAGCAGTGGGTAGCTTACCTCTGTACAAACAACTCAAAAGCAAAAACCCTGAATTCAACACGGTTGATTTCAGGGTAATGCAGTACAGGGAATTTTTTTAGTCCATCTTAGTGGTAAGGATTCCGTAAAAGGTTTTTATGCCATAGGCCAACTGCCCAATTTTCAAGTTTTCGTTGGGGCTGTGCTGGTTGTTGTCCGGGTTTACCATGGGAACAATGAATGCGGGAATCTTCAGTTCGTTGATAAAAGGGGCAATAGGAACAGTTCCGCCAGTGGTTCTAATTTGAATCACATCCTTTCCAAAAGTATCTTTTAAGGTCTTTGCCAAAAATTGGCCGTAGGGATTGTCCAAATCAGTTCGGAAGGCATCGGTGACACTTCCCTCGGTCACTGTGATTACTTTTTCATGGGCCATTCGTTCAGCTTTGGTTGGCACATGGTCCAAAACCTGATATCCTTGTTGGGTAATATGATCCTTCACCAATTTTTTAAGACGATTGCCATCGGTTTCCACCACCAATCTAAGATCAAGTTCTGCGGTGGCACTTTCCGGTACAATGGTTCGGGCTTTTTCCCCGATCCAACCGGAACCCATTCCACGGATGTTCAAAGAGGGATATTGCAGAGCCTCTTGGTAAAAGCCACCTACTTGTTCAGCAGACTTAAATTGTAATTTTTCTGCAATTTCTTCCGTATTGTCAGGCACACTTTTTAGGATGGCCATGGTTGGTTCATCAATTGAAATACCGTCATAGTAACCGGGAATAATTACTTTTCCGTTTTCATCCTTCATGCTGGCCAACAACTGGGCCAACTGAAACCCTGGATTGGGGGCATAATTCCCATAATGACCACTATGTTGTGATTTAACAGGGCCGTATGTGGTTAGGGTAAGCGTAGTTATTCCACGGCACCCGTAGAGTATTGTAGGGTCTCCTGAAGCATGTACAGGACCATCGGCAATGACCAAGAAATCGGCCTCAAGCAGTTCGCGGTACTGTTTTACTGCCTTTGGTAATGGTTTGCTACTTTTTTCTTCCTCACCATCCAAAATAACCTTGACGTTAAATGGAATTTCAGCCCCCTCTTTTTTAAGCAGGTCAATGGTATTCAACAACATGACAATGGGCGATTTGTCATCCGATGTGGAACGCCCAAAAAGGCGCCAGTCATAGTTGATGTCATCGTTCAGTTCATCAAAAGAAACCGTTTTGAACCCATCTCCATCCGGGGCCTTCAACACAACTTCATACGGATTGGGCTGGTCCCATTTGGAAGGGTCCACGGACTGCCCATCAAAATGCATATAGATGAGCATGGTGGGCTTGTCGTCCTCAACAGGTAAAGCCGCAAAAAACAAGGGCATGTTTTCCGTTTCCAGCACTGCGGTGTTAAAACCACGTTCACTGAACTTTCGTTTGAGCCAAAGCACATTGTCATCAATATCATCGGCATTTAGAGCGTCATTTGGAATGGCGATAAATTCCCTAAGCTCTGCGATGGCATGGGCCACTTGGCTTTTTATGGCCACTTCATCTTGTGCAAAGACAGAAAGGGTGCATATGGTAAAAAGGAAAAAGACAGCTTTCTTCATGGTAATTCTCGGGTTGTTTTTGGACACGAAAATTAACGAATTTGATTTACAAAATCGCTTATATGATTCACTCCATTTTGGGTCAAGTGTTTGATGAAGGCCGAACCAATGATTGCTCCTTTGGTATTTTTGGTGGCTTGATCAAACGTTTCGGAATTACTGATGCCAAAGCCCACAATTTGGGGATTGTTCAGCTCCAAGGCGGCAATACGGTCAAAATATTGGGTCTGTTCGGTTCCAAAGCCCGATTTGGCCCCAGTGGTACTGGCAGAACTGACCATGTAAACAAATCCGTCCGAAGCTTTGTCAATGGCCCTGATGCGTGCCTCGCTGGTCTGGGGGGTGATCAAAAACACATTGATCAATCCATATTTTTTAAAGATGGTCTCGTATTCCTCTTGGTAGACGTCCAATGGCAAATCAGGTAAAATAAGCCCATCAATTCCTATTTCCTGACATTTTTGGCAAAAGGCTTCCACGCCGTATTGAAAAACCGGGTTG
>JAUICT010000229.1 GCA_030429325.1 Bacteroidia bacterium | reverse complement strand
CCGGCCGGAATTGCACAAATTATCATGGATTGTATTGGATCTGTCATGTCGAGCGCAGTCGAGACATCATTGGGATTTCTAAATCGTCGTTTCTCGCCTCATATCGAAATGACGTTGGGAGCCTTGTGGTCATTTCGAACCTCTGTCCCGTGCCTGCAGGGGAGTTAAGGGAATGTGAGAAGTCTGTGTTTTGGTTTTCCGACACGAATGGCACCAATGTTCACGAATTATAGTGAATCTGTCATTTCGAACTGACCGAAGGGAGTGTGAGAAATCTATGATTAGGGATTTCTAAATCGTCGTTTCTCGCCTCATATCGAAATGACATTCGGAATCTTACAGGAAGGGTTTCACAAAAATGGCAATGAGGATATCCATAAAACCAGCCCCAATCGGGGACAACCAAAAATAATCGGCCAAGAAGAAGATAACCAAAACAAGTATGGGGGAAACCAAATCTACCCATACCGCTTTCTTATGCTTTACCCAATCAAAGCCGAACAAAACCAAAGCGGGGAACATCTGCACCCCTTTGTTGAACAGCTGGCTTTCCTGTAGTTGTAGGTCAAAGGATACCCTAAAAATTGCAGCACTAGTGCACATTACCATACAGCCGAGCATCAGGCGCTTGTGCAAAAAAGCTTTTTTTCGGCAGACAAATGCCAGAACAAACAAGATGTATGCAGAAAGTAACCGAAACACATTGTGTCCGGCTGCATCTACCGTATTGGTGCCCGCATAGGCTTTGTAGACCACCGGAAAAAGACCCGTAAATATCATGGCTGCCATAATCATCACACCCAGTACGCCCAAGGCCATATGTGTTTTGTAGTTTTTAACCCGGATCAAAAACACCTGCGCAGCGTACAGTAAAACCCACAAAGTAAATGAAATTCCATGCACCACCAGATGAACGGGCAATGGTTCTGGGTTGTCAAAATATTTGGAGAGATAGAAGGAAGGGGCAAATCCCCAAAAAACGATTAGGATAAACCAAATGGCCGAAAAGGCGAAATATTGATTTTCTGACGAGGCTTTCATATCCTACAATGACTTGATTATGAAATGGCTGCTGGGGGAGACGGGCAAGTTCGTACATTCTAAGCGAATTACCAACAGTTATTTATAGACAGAAGCCTATGGCTATTGACTTTCCGGCCGGAATTGCACAAATTTTCACGAACTGTAATGGGGTTGTCATGTCGAGCGCAGTCGAGACATCATTGGGATTTCTCAATCGTCGTTTCTCGCCTCATATCGAAATGACGTTCGGAATCTTGTGGTCATTTCGAACCTCTGTCCCGAGCTTGCAAGGGAGCCAAGGGAATGTGAAAAATCTATCTTTTGGCTTTCCGACACGAATGGCACCAATTTTCACGGATTATAGTGAATCTGTCATTTCGAACTGACCGAAGGGAGTGTGAGAAATCTATCATTAGGGATTTCTAAGTCATCGTTTCCTTCCCTATTTAGAAATGGTCTGGTATTAAAATCGAATAAGAGTTTGTCAGTTCAACATTTGTTCTTCTTTCCGGAAAAGAATATTAAATTTTTTAAAAAAACTAGGTTTTGCATGAAGGAGTAGGTCGCAAGAATAAATAAAGAGCCCCAGTGGTATAAACAGCTCTTTATATTCTGTCACTTCCCACAAACGTTGAAAATTATCACCAAATTTTAAAAAAAGGAACTGTGTGGTTGAAGTAACTAAAATAGAGGATAAAATAAGTTGCTTATCAATTTTAACAACGCAAAAAATGTAAAACACACTTAAAATCACTAGGCTTCCAAAAAATGCCACTTGGGTAAAAACAATATTCCACATATCAAAATTGTATGCGCAAGCAATAGACCCTATAATACCAATATATGGACGAGGCATAAATGTTTTAAGGTAATTGTTTTTCAATAGTGATGTAAACAGAAAACGGAAAAAAGGGAATACCACCAAGCAAGTGAATGCTGTAAAGTAGTATAAGTTTTCGAAATAATCGGTCTGAAAATTATGTATGTTAATTTCATTTTGGATGTTCAAGGCTAAAAAATCCGGGGTCTTGATTTTTAAAATTCTTTGAAACCAAGAAATCTCTTCCATTGCCATTATAAAAAAGATAATCGCTATAAACGCAAAAGACAATCTTATATGTCTTGACTTGTTATAATCGGTTTCGTTCTTGAACAAAGAAAAGGCGGTAATAAAAGAACAGCCAAAAAGTAAGAAACTGGAGCTGTATTCCACAATATTGTCCTCATGGGATAGAGCACTGAAAATATTTGGTCTAAGCATGAACAATAGCAATATGGCCATAGCTAAAAATAGGGTGAGCAAAATGCTCAATCGTTCTAAAGAGATTCCATTTTCATTATGGATTGCGAACCTAGGCTTTCTATTTCCTATTAGACTCCAAATCAATCCTCCTACGGAAATTAAAACGATAAAGCTTCGAATAATGTAGTTAATTGAAAATATTGGTTTTCCTTCCAAAAAAATAAATCTATCCAAATAGAATTTGTCAAAAGGGAGTATAAGTACAAGGCATGTAATACAAACAAAAAAAACGATTTTCCTTAAACCTTTCATATCAGTGTAAATTCGTCCAACCAACACAGCTCATAAAACTAAGTTCCATGTGCTTTATAAAAACATGACAAGCTTCATAGGTTATAGTTGGCGAAAAGGGAGTAAAAGCAATTTGCCATTGCTGGGAGACATGCTGTTAATAATGCCTAGCAAGAGGGCACAGCTTGTAAATTTTCTTTTTCGAGTAAATTTAAGATACTAATTATTTTCAATTCTGTTACACAGAACCAACGTATTTTACTTTATAGGTATTCAAAATCAATTGATTTATATGGATTTGGAGTAAGGTGCAGCGTTATAAGGTATTCAAGAAAGTGACGAGGTCCGTGTGCTTGTCCAGACCCAATTTCTTCTTGAGGCGGTATTTGGATTTTAGGATACTGTCCGGCAGTACGTTCAGGGTGGCGGCAATCTCCTTCGTGGTAAGGTTCATGCGCAAAAACGCGGACAATCGTATCTCCTTTTCCGAAATATCGGGGTAGAGTGTCTTGAGTTTTTGGTCAAAGTCGTTGTGCACTTCGGCAAAATAGGTTTTAAAGACCTCCCAGTCCTTGTCAGAGGCATTTTCCTTTCTCAACAGCATTACAATCCGGCGGAACTCTGTCTTGAACTTTTCGGGGGACGATTTAATGTTTTCCAAGTTTTCCTTCAACTCTTGAATAAAGGTGTTTTTCTGTACCAAATGCAGGGTCTGGCTGGCCAGTTCCTTCTTTTTGTGGGCGATTTCCTGTTTGTAGATTTCCTCCTGCTTTTCGCGGGCTACGCGGTTTTTCTTCATCCGCTGCCGAAACCCGAAGAATAGCAGCCCACTAACAGCAATGAAGGAAAACATGCCCACGGCATAGAGACCCTTGGTGAGTCGGTTCACCTTGGCCCTTTCGTTCAGAGTATTGATTTCTTCCTGCTGCAGGGCGATCTCGGCCTCTTTCTGTTCGGTCTCGTAATAGGTGTTCAGGGTTTCTATCTGCTTGGATTTTTTCGTATTGAACAGGCTATCGTTCAGGACCTGATATTTCTTTTGGTCCTCCAAGGCCTTTTCAAACTGGCTGTTTTTTTCATAAGCCTCGGCACGGTAGTCCAGTCCAGTGAGCAAATAATAGCCTGTTTTTATGGAATCTGCCAAGGTAATGGACTCGTTCAAATAGCGAAGGGCAGTTGGGATGTCATTCTTTTCCATGTAGGTCTTTCCAATTTCCCCCAATACACTTACCACATTGTCGGAGGAGTTGTTGGTCCGATTGATCTTTAGGGCATTGAACTGGTATTCCAAGGCTTGGTCCAAGTCTCCCTTTTGGCGGTACACCATGCCCACATTGGCCAAGACATTGGCGGTATTGTCTAGATAGTTGAACTCCTCGCTGATTTCTCGGCTTTTTTGGTAGGTGTCAAGGGCCTTGTCCAAATCTTCCATTTCCACATAGGCATTGCCCAAGTCGTTCAGAACGTATGATTGATAAAGATTATCCGAGGTTTCCTCGTAAATTGCCAAGGCTTGGTGGAAATAATCAATGGACTTCTCGTAATTCCCCTGATAATAGTTCAATTTCCCGATGTCCCGTTGTATGTCTGCCCGTCTAAAGGGCTCTTCGTCTATGGTGTCCAGAACGGCCAATGCGGAAATATAGCCTTCCATGGCGCGGTCGTACTGCCCCATATTGTTATAGAAGCGCGCCGTGTTGCCCAGTGCGATACCGTAGTTGAGGTAGTTTCCCAGTTTTTGGTAGAGCGGTAGGAGGGAGTCGTTCAGTTTTATGGCGCCGATGTAATCCCCGCGGTCCCCCTTGATGCTTGCCTGACTGGAAATGGAATTGGCCAAGGTGTTCCCAAAGTTGTTCTTCTGGCTGATTTCTGCGGATTTCTTCAAAAAATAATTGGCGGAGTCCGGCGTATTGGTAATTAGATGATAGTTGCCTAGTCCGTAGTTCCCCAAGGCAATACCATTGGCATAGTTCTCCTTTTGGGAAATTTCCAAGATTTTCAAGGCGATGTTCTTTGCTTCTCCCGGCTCAATGTAAAGTTGCCTATTGAACATGTCCCGCAACAGTTCCACCCTTTCCGTAATATCGGTTGAGGCTTCGTAGGCCAATTGTAGGCTATCTATCTTTTTGTTGGTCTGGGCTTCAAGGGAGAAATCACAGAGTA
>JAUICT010000228.1 GCA_030429325.1 Bacteroidia bacterium | reverse complement strand
TCCCACTGCCCTAAAAAGTATAGAGAACAACGATACCTTTGTTCAAAATTTTGGGAAGATAAAAGGAGAGAAAGTTAAGCGCTTGGATAAAAACCTACTTTCAACAGCAGAAAAAACAGAACTGATCTACAACAAACAATTTTATGCCATGGTAGAATTCCCATTGGAACCCTTTTACGATTCAGAAAAATTAATCGATGAAATTTTATTGCACTTCAAGGCAATTCAACCCCTGAACAATTATTTGGGAAAAGCCTTCGGTTCATCATAAATTTATTTATTAATCATAAAACACATTATCATGACCACTCAAGAAATTGCAGACAAATTAGTTGCCCTTTGTAGGGAAGGAAAGTTCAACGAAGCTTACAACATTCTGGAAGGTTTTAAGCAATGGGGCGAAATTATACAGGAAACCCACGGAGGTTCCGTTGGTGATCCCGTTGTGGTGGGCAACCACTTTACCGTTCCCATGACCAGTGACGTTACTTTTAAGGATGGTAACCGAATAAACATGGAAGAAATCTGCCTCTACCAAGTTAAGAATGGCAAAATCACCAAAGCCAGTTTTCATTACGACACTTCAATGATGGGATAGTGATCCAAGGGTTTAATTTTGTAAAAGCGCTCACTTGTAGCGCTTTTTTTATACAAGGCATTTACTAAAATAAGTTGAATGCTTAGTTTTGCAGCAAAATTGATTTTATGAGCGATTCCCACGCATTGCAAATTACCGCAGTGGAGCCATTGACCCCGAATGCAGTAGCCCTTACTTTTGAAGTTCCAGAAAACCTAAAGAACATCTATTCCTTTGAGGCCGGGCAATACATCACCATAAAACACCACCTCAATGGACAGGAATTGCGTAGGGCCTATTCCATTTCCTCGGCCCCATCCTCTGGAAAACTGACCGTGGGCATCAAAAAAGTGCCAGACGGTACTTTTTCTGTCTATGCCAATGAGTCGTTAAAAGTTGGCGATGTACTGGAAGTGATGCCTCCCGAAGGCAGGTTTATCTTTCAGAAAGCTTCCAAGCCCCAAAACGTGGCAGCCTTTGCTGCGGGGAGTGGCATAACGCCCATAATGAGCATTGCCCAGACCGTTTTAGAAAGCCATCCAGAGAACATCTTTGTACTTGTGTTTGGCAACCAGTCTCCAGATGAAACCATGTATTTTCAAAAAATACAAGAGTTGAAACAAAAATATACCAATCGGATTTTTGTTCAATATGTCTACAGCCGCTCTAGGGAAGACGATGCTCTTTTCGGACGAATCGAGACCTCAACCGTAAACTTTGTGGTAAAAAACAAATTCAAGGACACTTCCTTTGATGCGTATTACCTATGTGGCCCGGAAGAAATGATCCATACGGTAACGGACACCTTAAAAAGCAATGGCGTTGAAGACGACCATATTCATTTTGAATTGTTCACCAGTACCGATACTGAGGATGAAATGGCTGAAAATCTGGAAGGAATGACCCAAGTGGAGGTAATTTTGGACGATGAGACCTTTTCATTCAGCATGGATAAAAAGAAATTGGTGCTTGATGCGGTCCTGAACGAGGATATTGATGCACCTTATTCTTGCCAAGGTGGCGTGTGCAGCAGTTGCATTGCCCGTATAAAGGAAGGAAAGGCAGAAATGGTGAAAAACCAGATTCTTACCGATGGTGAGGTGGCCGAAGGCTTAATCTTGACCTGCCAGGCCCACCCCTTGACCCCTAAGCTTGTGGTAGATTATGACGATGTATAGTGTCTCTACTTTATTGAGTTGACAGCATTCTCTCCATGGCCCTACTGCCATGTTCATAACCAATGGCAAAAGCATTTTCTATTCCTTTTTTGTCCAAAACCCCAATCTTGTCCAACTCCTTGGGCTCGATAAAAAGGTCACACTCGGCTAATTTTGCCCGATTGGAAGCATAAATCATCAAACTGGTGACCCTTCCAGCCAACTGCAGAGAATTTTTGAGGTCGTTCTTGTGTACCTCGGCTGCGATGGAGACATTACTGCCAATGACATATGAAGCATGCTCATCCACATATTCCTTTGGAAAGTTGTTCATAATACCCCCATCGGCATAGAGCACCCCGCCAATGTCCACCGGACTGAAAACCGGGGTCAGGGCTGCAGAGGCCAGCAAAGGTTTTATCAATTCCCCCTGGTTGAACATACGCTCCTCTCCCTTCAATAAGTCTGTGGCCACCACATAAAGCGGTTTGCCAAGACTCTCAAAGGTGTCCTCCGGAAAATAGCCCTGAAATATTTTGAAATAGCGTTCGGTGTCTATAAATCCAGGTTTGTTGATGGCAAAAAAACTGTACTGAAAAAGTGGTGTCTCCCTAAAAAAACTCAGCATGCTCTCCACCGAGTTGCCATTGGCATAGAGCGCCCCCACCAATGCCCCAACACTTGAGCCGGCCACAAGGTCTGCCTCCACACCATGTTCCCGCATGGCCTTGATCAATCCAATATGGGCCATTCCCCGTACGCCTCCTCCCGAGAGCACCAAACCTATTGACATATCATCCGCCATTTTAATTCTATTGTCCACAAAGTTAACCTATCGCATTGTTTCAAAGTATTTTCCATCATCGTATTTCAGTTAAACTATCATTAATCTTAAATCTTATGAAATTTCCAAACCCCTCACAACATAACTCCGTAAGTGTATATATAAACTAAAAATGAATCCTATGAAATCTTTAAAAAAAGTAACACTTGCGGCATCATTGACACTATTGGCCTTTGCAACTGGCTTCTCACAAACCAAAATGGTAGGAGGAGCTCCTATGTACCCTAGTAAAGATATTGTCTCCAATGCCGTAAATTCCAACGACCATACCACCTTGGTAGCAGCGGTCAAAGCTGCCGATTTGGTTGAAACCCTGCAAGGAGAAGGGCCCTTTACAGTATTTGCCCCTACCAATAGTGCTTTTGAAAAACTACCAGATGGCACCGTTGCAACCTTACTGAAACCAGAAAACAAGTCCAAACTACAAGCGGTACTCACCTACCATGTAGTGGCCGGGAAATACAGCTCCAAAGATTTGATGGGGTTGATAAAAAAGGGGAAAGGTATGGCTCAACTTACCACTGTAAACGGAGAGGCCCTAACCGCGACCATGGATGGGAAAACCATTACGGTCAAGGATGATGTTGGAAATATGGCAACCATAACCATTGCCGATGTAAACCAATCCAATGGTGTGATCCATGTTATTGACACCGTGGTGCTTCCCAGTGCTTAAAAAACAATCTACTATGATAAAAAGAGCGTCGATTGACGCTCTTTTCCTATTTTGAAAAGGCCCCATTCACCGACTCACGGGTCTGTTTTTGGCTTCAAAGGACACTAATTGAGTATTTTATCGAGAGTTTTTCAATTTTAATCCTCAAAAAGATAATGGCCTGATTATCAAAACCAACTCATTGGTCGGTATGTTAAATTTTGATTTTCCTGTTGGAAAATGTAATCAAAAATAACATCCAACGACCAAATTCTATGCTAAGATTATTGTAAGTTTAGGATAATTATTTGGTTGATTTGTCCCTAAGGCCCATTCAAAATACCGCCATTCTTGTTTTTGCAAATTCTGCGAAAAGGGATTGTAATATCAAAAAAATAGATGGCGATGCCAGTTTCTTTGAAACTCTGACTACGCAAACCTTGGGTATTGCCAAAGCTTCCGGCCTACCGTATTATCATTTTACGGAAAAAGAACAGCAAGGCAATACTTTTGGGGAACGTTTTACCCATGCCCTTCGGTCCGTTTTTCATAAAGGCTATGCCCATGTGATTGCCATAGGGAACGACAGCCCCCAATTGAAAACCCAACACCTGCTCGAGGCACACCGATTACTTCGGCAAGGGAAATCCGTTTTGGGCCCAACCATGGATGGAGGGTTTTATCTTATTGGTTTCAATTGCAGCCAGTTCAACCCGGAGCAATTTCAGACCCTGCCATGGCAGTCATCTTCCCTACTCAAGGAAACGCAGACCTATTTTGCCGCCAAAGGGGAACCCATTGCCTTGTTGAACGTATTAATCGATGTGGATTCGAAAAGGGACATCAAGCGACTTTCCAATTTTACCAAAACCTTGGCCAAAAGGTGGTTGACTCTTTTTTCCATCGCCCTTCATCAAAAAATAGCTGTTGACAGCACCAACAAGAAAGTGCTCAAACCCAATTTTCAGGACATTCCTTTCAATAAGGGTTCTCCGTTTTTTTCTTTCCCAGCATTTGTTGTCCAAGTGTAAGCGCTTGGATACTCCTCACTTTAATTTTTTTATGTCTATCCCTACCAACGGTAGGCGTACATTTTTAAACCACTAAAAAGCAAAACATGGCAAACTCATATTACGACCCAGCGGACCTGCGCAAATTTGGCAACATCACGGAATGGAGCGAAGAACTCGGAAGCAAATTCTTTGACTACTACGGAAAAGTCTTTGAGGAAGGGGCCCTTTCCGCCCGTGAAAAATCCTTGATAGCACTGGCCGTGGCCCATGTGGTCAAATGCCCGTATTGTATTGATGCCTATACCAAAGATGGCCTGCAACGAGGCATCACCAAAGAAGAGATGATGGAGGCCGTACACGCCGGAGCTGCCATAGAAAGTGGTGCCACGCTGGTCCACGGAGTCCAGATGATGAACAAGTACAACAAATTATCCATGTAAATCAACACCAATGGCGGAAAGCATTATGCCACAGCT
>JAUICT010000227.1 GCA_030429325.1 Bacteroidia bacterium | reverse complement strand
AGTGTCCTTGATCACCAATATTGGATTGGACCATACCCATATTTTGGGGGATACCTTGGAGAAAATTGCTTTGGAAAAAGCTGGGATCATTAAAAGGGGAGTTCCGGTGGTCATCAGTGAAAGACAACCCGAAACAGAGACCATATTTACCTTGATAGCCCATCAACTGAATGCGCCCATTGTTTTTGCGGATGACATGGATGTTCTAGATTATGGCACAGATGTGCTCGGGGATTATCAAAAACGAAATATGAGAGGGGTGGTGGGTGCTATAAGACATTTGAATAGCTTTGAAGTATCCGAGAAAAATATTGAAGAAGGGCTAAAGAACATTGTGAAGAACACCGGACTTATGGGCAGGTGGCAAATTTTGCAAGAAAAGCCCTTGATGGTCTGTGATACGGCACATAATAAAGAAGGCCTACAATGGGTCATTAAACAAATAAGTAGGCAGAAATACAATAAACTGCACTTGGTGCTCGGGTTTGTGAATGACAAGGATGTAAAAGGAGTCTTGTCCCTTTTTCCCAAGGAGGCCACTTTTTACTTTGTGAAACCCAACTTACCTAGGGGAATGGGAGTTGAGCAATTAAGAGAGATTGCCAACGAACAAGGTATTTTTGGAAATACGTATGGCACGGTAAAAAAAGGTCTAAAAGCAGCAAAATTGAATGCTAAACCTGATGATTTGATCTTTGTTGGCGGCAGTACTTTTGTGGTTGCTGAAGTAGTGTGATTTTTTTTCTGATTATTCTTGTTTGTATAAAAAAAATGGTGCTATATTTGCACTCCCAATTAGGGAAATGAGTGGGGCTCTTAGCTCAGTTGGTTCAGAGCACCTGCCTTACAAGCAGGGGGTCACTGGTTCGAATCCAGTAGGGCCCACATAAAAAACAAAAAGGTTGTATCTTGGAAAGATGCAACCTTTTTTATTGTATATCGCTTACCTGGTTGGCAAAAAAATTCCTGACAGGACAACGGTTACTAGTTATCTAGGATTATGCTTTGTGTGGAAACGGAGAAATTTCCAAAATTGTCCTTACTTGTTACCTTGATGGTATACGTTGCGTCAATGGATACTGATATTGGGGCAATCCCAGATTCTGTCAAATCTTCATATTGCTCAAGAGTTATTCCATTTTCCATGATAATAACATCATAGGTCAAAGGATCATTGTCTTCATCACTGCCTACCCAGGTTATAGTCATTTCATGATTAGCCGAATCAAAGTCTACGGAAATTTCGGCAGCGTAAGGCACGAAATTGCCCATTGGTTGGCCCGGCGTAGTGAATGAAAAGGTATTACTGAGAGTTTCACCATCTTGATTTATTGCCGTAACAGTCCACGAGTATGATTTTCCTTTATCGAGGGTCAACTTGGTAGAGGTGGTACCGACAGTTGATGTATTTACCTTGGAACCGGATTCAAAAACCTCCATTACATAACTTGAGGTATTATCTGCGACGGACCAACTAAAATAGATGATAGCCTTGTCCGTTTCCCCCGGTACTTCTTCAAAATCTGAACATGTCTCGGCGTTGGCAGGTAAAATTCCAACAGGTTTTCCTGGCAAAGTCACTGGATTCTCAATGTCAGTTTCGTTGGAATCATTGGAGCTTTCGCTTGAGCAGGAGTATAAGATTGTAAGGCAAATCAAGAGGCTTGATAAGAATGGCAGTATTCTCATTTTTTTATGACTTTGAATATTTGGGTGTCTGTGTTTGTTTTTATGTGTATGATATAGAGCCCGGAAGTGTAGCTGTCTAGGTCGATATAGTACTCAGTTTCGGCTCCGACTTTCTCAGCGGACATTAACTTTCCAGATGCATCATAGATGAAAATATCTGAAACTTCGGATATACTTGAAACTGATACGGACCCAGATGTAATGGTCGGGAAGACATGGACTTCTTCTTGAATAAGAATAATATCGGTAAATAATCCTTGACAATCACTTTTTCCAGCAATACTGATTGAATTTTGTTTCTGCAGATTGTCTATAGAAATTATGTTCTCTTCATCTGAATTGAAATGGAATCTTTTTTGAATTCCATTGACCTCTACAGTATAGTCTGTGCTTCCCGACACAGTATATTTGGCGCTCATGGATTTTGTATCGATATCTTTGATTTTTCCACTGATGTTGCTGATTTCATTTATGGTAATTCCGAATGTTTGTTCATAGTGTATGGCTGGAATGGAAATGGATATTTCATAAGTTCCTGATGACAAATCATCAATCTTTAAGCTTTCAGCCAAATCAATAGTAGTGAAACTCTCATTTCTATTTTCCCCGGTAAGAAGTATATCAAAGTCATAACCCATCAGGGCAGTACTTATGTTAAGGCTACCGTTGGCAGTATTTGGGCATGTTGGACTCTCGGTAAAGAGAGTAATGGCATTACCAGGTATTAAGTCACAACCATTTGTATTTACGGTCTTCCCGCTTGCTGTATCCGGACACTGGTCTTTACTGTCCATTACCCCATCTCCATCGGAATCCTTCTGGCTATCGGAGCATCCGTTGGCATCCACACTTTCCCCTTCAGGGGTATCTGGACACATATCAATATTATTGGTCACCCCGTCCTGATCTGTGTCTAACTGGGATTCGGCACAACCAAATTCATTTACTTTTTCGCCAAAGAGAGTATCTGGACATATGTCGTCATCGTTGGGGATCCCATCATAATCATTATCCAAGGGCGGTAGTGTAATTTGAGATTTAGGGCGAGACCATACACTGGAAGAATAAGTTCCCAGAAAAAAGGTATCATCCTTTAGAAAAAGCCTTGTTGTATAAGTTATTTCCATCCCGTCTATGGCTGGATACCAATTCTTTCTGCCCTCTTCAGTTACAACGAAGCCATATGAAGAGGCGGCGTAGACTGTATTGCCTTCAACAATAATGTTTTGTATAGATGTATTATCCAAAGAAATAAAATTTTTCAAGCTTTGGCCAAAATCGGTGCTGGTCCAAAGCCCATTGGCTGTTGCTATATAAATGGTGCCGTTTTGGTATTCAACATCATAAATGTAACGGTATACCGGGATGTTGGACCACGTCTGTCCCAAGTCGTCCGAAGCAAACAAATCTCCACTATTTGTGCCTACAAATAGGTTTTCCCCTTGAATTTCAATGGATGTAAAACCTTGTGGTATAATTAGGCCTGTTGTGGGTAAGAGGTCCCATGTTTCGCCCAAATCGGTGGAGATGTAAACTCCATCTTCTGACGCAGTTGTGACAAGTACACCATTGTCGTAGGCTAGATTTTGAGGACCTTGGTTTATACCCGGATTTAACTTAATTGTCCAACTATCACCATTATCGGTAGATTTATATATTCCACTGCTTGTTCCAATAATTACTGTATTGTTCAGTGCAACAATATCATGGATTGACTTTGTGTTCAAGGATTCCAAACCATTGTTGATGGCTTCCCACGATGCTCCATTATCATCTGATCTAAAGACACCATTGGATATAGTGCCTGTAAACATATAAGTGTCATTACTTGCAAATACACTAATCTGCTGAGCTTTTATCCCAGGACTACTAAAGAACCAAGAAATGCCATCATCCAAAGATTCATAGAGCCCATCCCTAGTGGTCATGAGAATTTTTTCATTTAAGAAGAGAATATGGTGTGCAAAATTGTCCGTTTCTGTGTTTTGGACCAAGGTCCAATTCTGACCATTGTCGTTGGTATGGTAATAGATCCCATTGCCAGTTGTTGCATAAACCATGTTTTCATGGTGCCCCATGCTGGGAAAGGATGCGCTTCCAAGAGAGATCTGGGTCCATGTGGCAAGATTATCGTCAGAAATAAAAATCACCCCGCCTTCCGCTGCATAGAAAACTCCGTTGTGTACGGTCATTGATCGAATTCCACCGGGCCCCATCCCGGGAATATCAATAGGGCTCCAAGTAGGACCACCTTCATTCTCAAACAGCCCACCTTGTGTGGCAGCGTATATTTTTGAATTGAAGCTTACAAAATCACTGACTTGATACCCTGTAATCCCATCACTTTCAAGAGACCAACTGGCACCATAATCTGTGGAATGAAAAACCTGTCCATTGAATGTTGCTGCGTAGATATCTTGGTTTTCAGCAAATACACTCAAAATACTTTGCCCATTGATACCGTTGTTGGCAGAAGACCATGTTTTTCCCTTGTCCTCCGAAGTATAAACCCCATGGTAATATAGAGCGACATAAATGGTGTCTCCATGACTTGCAATGTCGTTGACATGAGGTGTATTGGGCAGTCCAGCCACACTTAACTCCCATGAGTCCCCATTGTCTATTGAAGTATAGACTCCTCCTGCTTCGGCAGCCAACACCAAAGTATCATCTATTAAAACAATCTCGTCTGTATACCCTCCTTCTGGTCCAGAAGTTTGAATCCACTGAGAATGAGAAAAGATGGAAAATAAAAGGAGCGATGGAAAAGACAGGAAGAATTTAGGGCAAGCCATAAAATGTAAGGGTTTTACTTCAATATTATCTCGAGCGAAAAAAAACTAAACTATTGAATATTGACTTCTAAAAAAGGTCAATTGAGTTAAATATTCGATAAGAAGTGTTTAACGGAATCATTAGCGTATCAACTTTGGAGATGACTTTTCTAGGCTCCTCTTTTTTTAATTTATTTTTAGAGGAATCTGTACGTTGAACGAAACACCATCCTTTCTTGGATTGACATCTACTAGGGAACAA
>JAUICT010000226.1 GCA_030429325.1 Bacteroidia bacterium | reverse complement strand
ACTGACGGTTTGGTAACCCTCTTTTCTAAACTCAATGGTATAAGATTTGTCTGCTTTTAAATTCAATTCAACAGGGGTGATTCCCATTTTAAAACCGTTTACGTAAACTTCGGCACCATGTGGTTCAGAGCCAATTGCCAAGGCATGGGATTTTTTGCCAAATAGAGTAGCACAACTATTAAATGACAACAACATAAAAACACATGTTGAAATGGTTAAAATAATTTTTCTCATTTTAAAATATTTAGGTTTTCGCCAAACCTAACCCCATTAAAAAACAATCCCTTACAGAAATCTGTAAGGGATTACAATTTGGTTGAAAAAAGAAAGGTCTCTGCTTAGATTTTACCTTCCCTAACCAATTTGGCTATCAAATGATGTGTGTTTTTTGCCCCAAATTCATCAAACAATTTGCTTACTTTTTTATCTATTGTGCTTTCGCTATTTGGGGTAATGTTTTGCTGTTTGAGCTTTTCCGAGATTTCTTTTTTGGTGAGACCATTGGCAAGGTCTTTCAAAATAATACGGTCAAACTCATCCAACTCAAATACATTATTGGTAACATTGAGACTTATGCGAGGTGAAACAAAAGTACGATTATGATACACCTCTTGTATTGCTTTCACGAGTTCTGTTAAACTGTTTCGGCCTTTGCAGACATAGGCATTTATATTTTCCTCTTTGAAAAGCGCATTGATCTTTGCGGGATTGTCCACCATGGAATTCACAATAATCTTTAAATCGGGTTGTACACTTCTCGCAGCCCTGATAAGTTCTTGACCAGAGGTAATTTTACGTTCCACATGGTCTTCCGTAAAGAAAAAATCGGTGATCAACAGATCATAAGGTTCATTTTGGACATGGGCAAGTTTCAATCGATTGTAGGCTTTATCGCAATACAACTCTTCCTGAATCATTGGAATATCCAATTTGTTACGAATGGCTTCCACTATACCTCGATTGGTATCTTGAAAATCTTCAGCGATAAGAACTTTTTTGAACATAGTAGGCAACTGTTTTACTTCGGCAGGATGATGTTGGCCCTAAAGCCATCACCTTTTCCTGAATCAAATGTAATGGTTCCCCCCAAGGCTTGAATACGCTTTTCTGTATTTCGAAGTCCGTTTTTAGTATTCAGGTCTTCAATAGAGGCTCCAATCCCATCATCAGAATAGTCCACTTTCAATATTTTACCTACTTTTTGAAATGTAATAGCAATCACAGTAGCTTTACTATGTTTACCCATGTTGATCATTAATTCCTGAAGCACCTTATAAAGTACCGTCTTGGTCAATGGTGTTATCTCTGTCCAATTGATTTCCTTGCTTCCTGTAATGAACAGTCTGGCAATGGGTGGTGTCCTAAAACGAAGCATTTCAAAAAACTCTTCCTTAAAATTCGGACCTGTGTCCACTTCGTTGATTTCTCGGGAAAAGTCCCTACTTTGATCATAAAGGCCTTCCAAAGTATCCAACAATGTTGATTTGTCTGTATCATTTTGCACCATCAACATGGCTTGGTTGAGTCTGGCACCAAAACCATCATGTAGCCTCCTTGACAATTCAGCTTCCGTTTCATGGGCAGCAACCAACTTATCAGCTTTATTTTTTTGCCTTAACCTTTTGGTTCGCTGTCTAAAACTATATATGGACAATCCCAAAACGGATATTGCAAAAAGGAAACCACCTAGATAAATGATTTTCTGGTTACGTTGTCTGCTTGCTTCCAACTCTTTTTCCGCATTTTCCTTCTCCAGCCGCAAAATGGATTCTTGCTTGAGCTTATCATCATATTTATACTTGGCAAATTGGGTCTTCACCTTTAGCTCTTGCTCATATAGACTATCTTGTAAAAAAACGTATCGATCACGCAATTGAATATTTGCAGGCTCCAATTGCATCAAGAATTTTAATGCATCCTTTTCTGCCCGTGGCATTTTAATGGTTTTTGAAAGAGTGATTACCGTATCAAAATATGCTTGGGCCTTTTGGGGTTGCTTTTTGGAAAAAAATTCTCCCAAATGGGTATAACTGGCAATTTGTCCCCTTCTGTCATTGTTTTGGCGACGTATTTCCAAAGCCTGTAAAAAAGGTTCTTCAACTTTTTCTTTTCCTGAAAGCCATTGGGCATAGGCTAAATTATCCAACACACGTGCATATTCATATCTATTTTGGTCAAGTACTGTATCCGAGGTGATTCCCATTAAAAGCATAATTGCATCTTCATAGCGAGCTTCATCTATATAAGCCGCCGCCATATTGTTTTTATAAATCAGCTTATCTTCCTTCGAATTTGTGCTACTAATTGCCTCTAAGTAATACCTCTCGGCATCATAAAAATTTAATAGCTTACGGTGATTCGTGGCCAAAAGATTATAACATTGGGCAATATAGGTAGTGTCATTTTTAGCCACTAAAAACTGGACTGCTTCAGTTAGTGTTTCCTTGCTTCCGAAAAAATCATTAAAATCCTTTTGAATGGTTCCCATATTTAGAAGACTCCTACCTATCCAGACACTATCTCCAATTTGTTCATAATACCCTTTGGACAGTGTATAGTTTTGAAATGCCTTTTCCGAATCATGCACAATCTCAGAAAAATAATGCCCCATAAGATAGTACTCTTTGGCCATATTATAAGGGTCTGCTCCATCGTAGGAAGAATCTATGAACAAAAGACGATGAAAAAAATTCAAGCTGTCATATTGTGCTAAAGAATAGTGAAGCCAATTTTTTTGATATGCCAATCGAGCAGAGACTACTTCCCTATTATGTTTTTTTGAGATTTCAATGGCCTTATTAATTGCTTTTAACCTATCATCGAGTTTAAGACTAACATCCTGTGACTTCCGATAAAAAAAATCAATCTCAACGGATCTTTTTTCCGCTTCCAAACTATCCTCTTTTCCTGAGAAACAAGAAATTAATATCAAGGTTATAATTAAGGGAAACGATTTTTTCAAATGAGTGGATGTTAAAAAAAAAGAGCTGTGCCAAAAGAAAGACACAGCTCAAATTAAACAAATATTTCTAACTATTCATCATCGCCTGGAGGTGGAGGTGGAGGTGGAGGATTTCCATCATCCCCCTCCGTTGCCACAGTATGGTAAAAGGTCTCGGTATCGGCTATGTCTTCTGTAGTACAAGAAAACATAAACATATTCAAAACAACGGCAATCAAGGCCAAATAGATTTTCTTCATTTTTATGAAATTTTTGGATTAGACAAAGGGGTGACTGTCCGGGATTTTCCCGGAGTTGTTTTGCTTTTCAGCCACCCGTGAGTGTTGGAGTACTCCTTTGTTTTTGGAAAGTGGAAACTGTAAGCGGCAGACTTGGCTACTTTCCTACGGACCAAGTACTGGCCGCATTACAGAATCCCATAAAAATGAACTTTCTAGAAAAGCTATGTTAGCAAAACATAGCAGTATTCATTTTCAGTTGTAAAATTATTGGTGCTTAACGGCTATCTTTATAAGTGATTCCAAGAATTCCAATGATTCCTATGAATTCCAGATAAATCCAAGAAATTCTAAACCAGCCATGGAACCAAAAACCTATGAAAGCTATAAAAGGGAGATTTTAGAGCAGTACAGAAGAGAGAATGGAGGGGAAATCAGAGGTTACCTCTCTAGTCCAACTCGTAAACAAATTAGGGAGGCTTGCCTATGGCTATTGAACAGACGAAATTGGAAATATGATGAAGAAATTCTAAATCGATTCTTTCAATTTAGTGGCGAGAAAAGTAAGTCACTACAAATACAACAATTCAATCCTGACAGATTTGTTCCTATTGTCAAGTTTCTTAAAGGAAAAACAAATGATACCTCAATTGAAAATCTGGAGTTAATAGCTTGGTTAATAGATTTTATGCCGAGGCCTTTGACCGAATATTTAAATTCTGACAATCCTGTTGAATTAAAAGAAGTATCAAAAAAAAATGAATCCGATCCCAATATTGATTTTGAAACGACAGAAGACATATCCGTAGAAGATATAATTGACAAGAAAAAAAAGAAAAGGCGTAGATGGGTTATTACTATAAGTATTGCATTTGCCACTGTTTTATTAACCAATCTAGCTTTAAGACATCCAACATTCAGTTCCAAAACATTACCTGGACATAGCAACCAATGTATGACATGGGCCGATTCCTCATATGTTAGCATCTCCTGTGCAAAAAAACCCTATTCTCAGTACGGAACCCCTATTGAACCTCTGAATCAAATCAAATTGGAAAACTTCAAAAGAGTCAATGTTACAATGGCCACCTCATTTTTTGCGGAAGATGGTAAACCCATGATTTGGTATTTTAAGAACAAGGATGGAGAAATTGAATACTATACCGCTCCAGGGCTACACCCCATAACAGGCAAAACGCTACGCGAAATAACACCATATATCATACAAACCTACGTTCCTCCTCATATAGAAAGATCGGACTCATTTGTGCAATAAGATTATTGCATAATTCTATATCAAAAAATCTGTATACCATTCTATCCCAAAACACTACTCAACCTGAACATTGGGAGATACATCGACACCAAAATTACCCCCACAAAAAAACCTATGACCACGATGATCAATGGTTCCATGAGAGTCGACAGCATCTTTCATTTTTGCTGCACTTCAAGTTTAGTGCTATGCAATTTCTCCTGTTTCAAAAAAGAATACAAATCATTCAAAAGTTCAAAAAACAAAACACAAAAAAGTTTTCGTACAATCTTAAGAAACCCCAATGATC
>JAUICT010000225.1 GCA_030429325.1 Bacteroidia bacterium | reverse complement strand
TTCAACATACCCCCTGTTCTGAATGGTAGAAATGGTTGGCGCATAGGTAGATGGTCTTCCGATGCCCAATTCTTCCAATTTCTTCACCAAGGAAGCTTCCGAGTAGCGGTACGGTGCCCGGGTAAACCGTTCGGTTGCCGTTATGAATACATTTTGCAAGGCCTCCCCAATCTGCATGGCTGGAAGCATCCCTTCCTGTTCCTCCGCAATATCTTCATCATCCGTGCCTTCCAAATATACTTTCAGAAAACCATCAAACTTGACTACTTCTCCGTTGGCCGTAAACTCTTCTGTATGGGAACTGGCCTTTATTTTCACATTGGTACGTTCCAATTGCGCATTGCTCATTTGCGAGGCCAAGGTTCTTTTCCATATTAGCTCGTAGAGCTTGGCCTGATCCCGTTCCAAAGAAGGGGATTGTAGTTTCATGTCCGTGGGGCGTACCGCTTCGTGCGCTTCTTGGGCGCCTTTGGATTTGCCTGTATAGTTTCGCACTTGGCTGTATTCTTCACCATAGTTTTGAACGATAGCCTCCTTAGCGGCACCCAAAGCCTCATTGGACAAGTTTACACTATCCGTTCTCATATAGGTAATGAGTCCTGCTTCGTATAACCTTTGGGCCACTTGCATGGTACGGCTCACCGAAAAATATAATTTACGTGAAGCTTCCTGTTGCAAGGTAGATGTGGTAAATGGAGGGGCTGGGGATTTCTTGGCCGGTTTTTTATCCAGATTGGCCACTGAAAAATCTGCCTCAATATTTTTTTGAAGAAAGTTTTCCGCTTCTGCTTTGGAGGAAAACGTCTTATTGAGTCTGGCAGAAAACATATTGCCATCGCCAGTCTTGAAATCGGCCTTTATCCTGAAAGAAGCTTCCGGGGTAAAACCGTCTATTTCCCTTTCCCGTTCCACGATCAACCGTACGGCAACGGATTGCACCCGCCCAGCGGAAAGTCCCGGCTTTATTTTTTTCCAAAGTACCGGGGAAAGCTCATAGCCCACCAATCGGTCCAAAACCCTTCGGGCCTGTTGCGCATTTACCAAATTGTAATTAATGTCCCGTGGATTTTCAATGGCTTTTTGGATGGCCGATTTGGTTATCGAATTAAAAACAATACGCTTTGTTTTGTTCTTGTCCAATTTCAACTCCTCTGCCAAGTGCCATGAAATGGCTTCTCCCTCACGGTCCTCATCACTGGCCAACCATATGGTTTCTGCTTTTTGGGCCAGATCTTTCAACTTCTTTACCAAGGCCCTCTTTTCCTTATCTACGGTATATTTTGGCTTGAAATCATTTTCTACATCTACACCAAGTTCTTTGGATGGCAAATCTGCAATATGCCCAAAACTGGATTCAACTTGAAACTCTTTTCCTAAAAAACGTTCTATGGTCTTAGCCTTTGCGGGGGACTCTACAATAACTAGATTCTTTGGCATGCACTGGGTTTTGTGGTAACAAAAGTATATCAAAAATTCGATTTTGAATTTTTTGCAAACCCATAAGCAAAAAAATATCCCGCTGAAAACGGGATATTTGACTCTAAAACGATACTTTTTTAATTCAGTCCTATCTGGCTGATAAGCTTTATTCCGTCATCTAAATATTCATATTGATAGAGCACTTCGTCCCCCACCATGATCAATTGGTTTTCTAACGGAATTACATCAAACGTAACAATATCTTCAAAATGATTTAACTGTTTCAAATCATTAATATCGGTCTTATCATAAACTTTAAGACCTGAATCACCATCACAGACAAAAAGCTTTTCCCCTTTGATTCCCAACCCGTACGGACCATCCATAGGGTACGAGATTGCCAGTTCAGGGCTTTCAATATTGGAAATATCCACAATAAAAAGACCACTCTCGGTAGCGCCACACCAATTGCCCCCGCGCAGGGTAACATAAGCGTAGTTCCCATCAACTACCACGGGGTCACATGCCGTTCCATGCTCAAACTCGGAAACAAACTCTGGTTTTGCCGGATTGGTGATATCATAAATGTACATGCCGCGCATACTCCCCAAGAACAAATGGTTGTCCCTATTGAAAATGGTCTCGATATCGAACCCAGCGTATACATCTTCCAATTCTTTGGGGTTATCCAAATCTGAAATATTAAAAATATTGATGTTATGGTTGTCCACGGCATAAAGGTAGTCGGCCACAATCTTAAAACGGGCCAAAGAACCACCTTGCCCAGACCCTCCATCATTGGCAGCTTCGGCAACCGCCAAATTATCAAAGAAAATACCTCTTCCCATACCCTCTTCCACCTCAGAAATCAATCTTCGTTCCGTTATGGTTTCCCATCCGATCAGGATCTCCGTTTGGTAATCATAATCCCCATATTCAAAAATATCAGCTTCCATGGGCCAAAAAACATTGCTGTACAGAACATTTTCCAACCGGTTCACCTGCTTAATATTATTGATATCGGAAATATCGAGAACCACCAAATCCATAAGACTATCCGCATATAGGAAATCATCCTTTATAGAGATATCTACATTCCCCGGAATCTTTATAAATCCGATTTTTACGGGTTGTTGTGGATTGGCATTGTTGATGACATGAATGCCTTGATATTTGTCGTTGACAAAAATGTAATCCTTGTACGTATATATTTTTCCGGATTCATCTATGGGCCGCGGTGCAATGATATCAACACTGGCCGCAAATTCAGCTTGGCTCATCACAATGGGGCGGGCCACCAAGTACTCGGCATATTCGCCATTGGATTCATCATCGTCGCAGGCAACAAAAAATAATAGGGTCAAGGAAACTAGAAACAGAATTTTCTTTTTCATGGGCGTTGTTTTTATAACCCTAGATGAAAATCCAATAATAAAGTTGCGCAAAATTTGCCTTAAACTTCCATATCATATTGAAATCCAATGGCATCCTTATAGACAAAATATACCGGTATCTTACTCAACATGGCCGTGAAAAAGAACCCTACAAAGCACAATATTACCCCCAACTGAGCCACCAATCCCATCACAAGAAGCAAAGCAAAGATGATTCCCCAGTTTTTGTTTCCCAAAGCGAATCCTGCCTTTGCCATCTCCATTCCCGTCAAATCTTTACCAAAGGCCAAAAAAGCGGGGAACAAAGACATGGGAACAGCCAAGTAAATGGCTCCCAACCCACAGGTGAGCATCGCCAAAAAAACCAATCCCAACATAATAAGGGAGAGCATCAACGCTTTGCCCAAATACGGTTTCTTCAAATAGAAAAAGTAGGCGTCCTTTCCTACTTCTCCAAGATCGTTCTGCTGGCATATCCTCAAAAAGGCCGCATTTAAGCAAAGACCTAAAGTCATCACAGCAAGGAAGAAAAAGGGCATCAACAAAAACATAAAAATTAAGGCGCCTGGAGGCGCATGTCCATTATCAAAGGATGTGGGGTCTGTAATGCCATAAGCAATCAAAGGACTGTACAGAACAATATAAAAGGGCAAAATGGATACAAAAGTCAGAAGCAAGGTAATAAATCCTTGAAGCCATACTTTCTTAAAGAGTTCAATAGAGCCATTGAATATGCTTCCAAAATCCAAAGGATTACTTTGTTCAATGCGTTGTGATAGGTCGGTAAAATTCATAATACAAATGATTTGGGGAACCCGACATCAACATTAACCAAAAAAACCTAACGGATCACTAAAAAATACTGCCAAATTGTCACCAAACTGGAATAAGCACTATCTTTGCAGACTATTGCATCACCATGATAAAGGACGAAACTGTAGAGAAAATAATAGATGAAAGCCAACAGGGAAGTACATTGGCCATCGAAAAAAATGCAAAGAATACCCGTAAACTTTATATAGAAAGTTACGGATGCCAGATGAACTTTTCGGATAGTGAGATTGTAGCTTCCATTTTGGCCAAGGAAGGTTTCAACACAACCCAGGAGCTCGAAGAAGCTGATTTGGTACTCGTGAATACCTGCTCCATCCGTGAAAAGGCGGAACAGACCGTGCGCAAAAGGCTGGAGAAGTTCAATGCCGTAAAAAGGACCAACCCCGGAATGAAAGTAGGGGTCTTGGGCTGTATGGCCGAACGTTTGAAAAGCAAGTTCCTTGAAGAGGAAAAAATTGTGGATATGGTAGTAGGACCTGACGCTTACAAGGACCTCCCCAACCTTATCCAAGAAATTGACGAAGGTCGAAATGCGGTTAACGTTATCCTTTCCAAAGACGAAACCTATGGCGATGTGGCGCCGGTCCGGTTGAACTCCAATGGTGTGAGCGCCTTTGTATCCATTACCCGTGGCTGCGATAATATGTGTACCTTCTGCGTAGTGCCTTTTACCCGTGGACGGGAACGTAGCCGTGACCCCCAATCCATTTTGGAGGAAGTGAACGACCTTTGGGAAAGAGGTTTTAGGGAGATCACCCTTTTAGGACAGAATGTGGACAGTTACCTTTGGTACGGTGGCGGACTCAAAAAAGATTTTGATAAAGCCTCCGAGATGCAAAAGGCCACTTCGGTGAATTTTGCGAAGCTTTTGGAGCTTGTGGCCTTGGCCCAGCCCAAAATGCGAATCCGCTTTTCCACATCGAATCCGCAGGACATGACCTTGGACGTCATCGAGGCCATGGCCAAATATGAAAACATCTGCAAGTACATCCACCTTCCGGTACAAAGTGGCAGCAATCGTATTTTACAAGCGATGAATCGTTTGCATACCCGTGAGGAATATTTTGAGCTTATTGACAATATTAAAAACATCATACCCGATTGTGCCA
>JAUICT010000224.1 GCA_030429325.1 Bacteroidia bacterium | reverse complement strand
CCGAGCTTATAAAAAACAATAAGGACTTCCGCATCAAAGATGAGAATTTCGTAATTTTATCGGATAACTATAAAATTATTCAAGTACATAAGAACTTAGAATCATACAAAGCACAATTTTAAACCCCAAAACCCTAGAACACAATGTTTTCTGACAACAAAAAACCACGACCTATGAATGAATTTGGAGGACAGCCCAACAGAATAGAAAAGAACACGAAGATAAAAGGTGACATTACTTCCGAAGCCGATTTTAGAATCGACGGGAAACTTGAAGGCAACGTAAAAACCTCTGGCAAGGTTGTCATTGGAAAGGACGGATATATCAATGGAAAAGTAGAATGCGTCAATGCCGATATTGAAGGAAAGTTCAATGGAGAACTTTTGGTAACAGACCTACTTTCACTTAAGGCTTCTGCCATAATTGAGGGAACTGTCAGTGTATCCAAATTGGCCGTAGAGCCAGGAGCCACGTTCAACGCAGCTTGCACCATGGGCAAGGGAGCTACGGTAAGCCCGGCGTCCGCGGCACCAAAAATGCAGTCTTCAAAGACCAATGAGCCAGCAAAAGCCTCCTAAGAACGGATTCAAGAATGCGGCAATCCTTACGGGAATCGCTTTTGAAATGGGGATAATTATCTATTTGTCCGTTCAAGGCGGGAAATGGTTGGATGCCCATTACCAAAATGAAAAAAATATTTTTACAGTAATTGCCACTTTATTGGGAGTGGCAATTTCTATTTGGGTAGTTTTGCAGCAGTTGAAACGTATTAAATATTGATGTTGAAACAAAATATTTTCATCCAATTTACCCTACTTCTGCTCCTTTTGCTGCTTCTGGCCTTTGGCATCCACCTTTTTGTTCTTATAAGCAGGGACCTTGCTCCTTTCGGAAATTTGATTGTACGCTCCTATGTGGTCAACGGCCTTTTGGCAACTACGATTTTTGGTCTTTTGTACCGTTTTCGAGAAAAACTGAAAAATCAGATGGGATTTTTGTTTATGGCGGGCAGCTTACTGAAATTTGTGTTTTTCTTCCTATTGTTCTACCCAACCTACAAAGCTGATGGCGAAATGTCCGGTCTGGAATTCGCTGCTTTTTTCGTGCCCTACGCCATAGCCTTGTTGATGGAGACCTATTTTATGTCCAAAATGCTCAAAAATCTGGAAGAGGCTTCCAAAGAATAACACACACAAAATCCTCAAAAATAAAAGTTTGAAAGCTTTTTTCTTTTTAGAAGAATGGCTTACATTTGCACCGATTTTGAGAGACCGATATTTTGAGCGAAATGCGAAAGACTTTTTTTACGAGATTTTTTCTTGTTGGAACACTACTGTTGGCCCAGTTTACTTTTGCCAAAGAACAGGAACACAAGACCGAAGGGCACGACAAGGACCTAAAGACTGAAATTAAGGAGTACATTTCCCATCACCTTAAAGATTCTCACGACTTTTCTTTGTTTTCCTATACAAAGGAAAATGGGGAGCATAAATATGTTGGCTTTCCATTGCCAGTCATTTTATGGGACAATGGTCTAAAAGTCTTTTCCTCTTCAAAATTCCATCATGGCGAAACCATTGCCGAAGTAGATGGTAATCACTACAAGCTGTACCATAGCAAAATATATAAGACCGATTCCGAAGGCACCATCAACTATGATGAAGAACATCATCCCACCAATGTAAAACCTTTGGACTTCTCCATCACCAAGAATGTGGTCATGATCATTGTCACTGGATTGTTGATGTTGTGGTTGTTTACCAGCTTGGCAAGATCGTATGCCAAGAACAATGGGATACCTACTGGGGCAGGTCGTTTCTTTGAACCTATTGTACTTTACATTCGTGATGATATCGCCAGGCCGAACATCGGTGAAAAGCGTTACAAAAAATATATGCCGTTCTTGCTGACCATATTTTTCTTTATCTGGTTCTTGAACATTTTTGGGTTGACCCCACTTGGGATCAATGTTACAGGAAACATCGCCATAACCTTTGCGTTGGCTTTGATGACCTTTTTGATCACCAACTTTACGGGAACCAAGGACTATTGGATGCACCAGTTCAATCCATTGGGCAATACCATGCCTTGGTATGCCAAGATACCTTTATATATAATATTGGTTCCCATTGAGATATTGGGGCTCTTCATTAAACCATTCTCCCTGTTGATTCGTTTGTATGCGAACATGCAAGCTGGACATATTGTTTTAATGAGCTTGATCGGGTTGATGTTCATCTTTAAGAGTTGGTTGGGAAGCCCATTGTCCTTTTTCTTGGCCTTTGCCATCTCGTTGATAGAAATATTGGTAGCATTGCTACAAGCCTATATATTTACCATGTTGAGTGCATTGTACTTCGGATTTGCATCGGAGGAGCACGAACATGAACATGAGGCTGAAGTGGCGCACTAATGTATAATTGTCATTCTGAGCTTTTCTAAGGGAAAGCGAAGAATCTAAAATTGAATTTTTAATTTTTAAACTAGATAGATATGGAAATTCCAGTAATGGTAGGTGCAGGTTTGGTAGTTATCGGTGTTGGTCTTGGTATTGGTAGAATCGGTGGTTCTGCTATGGAGGCTATTGCCCGTCAGCCTGAAGCTTACGGAAAAATCCAAACAGCGATGTTGATTGCAGCAGCGTTGATTGAAGGTATTGGTTTTGCTGCGCTATTTGCAGTATAATCAAAAACTCTAAAGCAAAAGTTGTAACGGTTGGTTGCAGCTTTTGCTTAGTTTAAATAATTAAGAAGCAAAGTAAATTTAGATATGGAAAAGTTATTGGAAGAGTTTTCGGTAGGACTATTTTTTTGGCAAACCATTTTGTTTGGATTGCTGTTGTTCCTATTGTGGAAGTTTGCATGGAAACCCATTCTTAATGCGGTAAATGACCGTGAAGAAGGTATCAAAAATGCATTGGATGCAGCCGAAGCTGCCAAAAAGGAAATGCAGAACGTTACCGCCGATAGCGAAAAATTATTGAAAGAGGCCCGCGCCGAAAGGGATTCACTGTTGAAAGAGGCAAGGGAGATCAAAGATGGAATTATCTCTGAAGCCAAGGAACAAGCCAAGGTAGAGGGCGATAAAATGATCAAGCAAGCCCAAGCAACCATAGAAAGTGAAAAGAAAGCCGCTGTGGCAGATATTAAATCTCAAGTGGCCAACCTTTCCGTGGAAATAGCGGAGAAAGTTATAAAGGAAGAGTTGTCCGACAAGAAGAAACAACAGAAGTTGGTAGAGGACATGTTGGGAGACATCAAACTGAATTAAAAAGTAAGGTATTGGTTTGCTAAGGTGCGGTTGCGAAATAAGCTCAACTTTAACCTTTCACCATTAACCCAATAACCTAAAAAATATGAATCAGAACAGGGCAGCCATACGCTACGCAAAAGCAACCTTAGATTTTGCTATCGAAAAGAAAGCGGCAGATGCAGTTGAAAATGATATGCGCAACATTGCATCGGTAGTTTCCGAAAGCAAAGAGCTGCAAAACCTTTTGGAAAGCCCCATAATTAAAGGGGAGGTCAAGAAGAATGCGTTATTGGAGGTTTTTAAGGATGCCAACGAGATAACCAAAGGGCTTATCGCTACCTTAACGGACAACAGAAGAATCGGCATGTTGCAAGAAGTGGCGCACAAATACATCATACTTCATGAAAAATTGAAGGGAGAAGATGTTGCTTACGTGACCACAGCAATGCCGTTGACAGCTGATTTGGAGAAGAAGATATTGGCCGAGGTAAACAAGATTACCGGAAACAAGGTCACTATCCAAAACAAAATCGATGAAAGCATCATAGGAGGATTTGTGTTGCGTGTTGGCGATTTGCAGTACGATGCCAGTATCGCAAACAAATTGAACAATTTAAAAAGAGAATTTACAAATAGTCTATAAAAATGGCAGGAGTAAAAGCCGCTGAGGTATCAGCAATTTTGAAAAAACAGTTATCAGGTTTTGAGGCTACCGCTTCTTTGGATGAAGTAGGTACCGTATTGCAAGTAGGGGATGGTATTGCCCGTGTGTACGGACTTTCCAATGCCCAGTACGGGGAGCTTGTGGAGTTTGATGGTGGAATGGAAGGTATCGTTCTTAACCTTGAGGAAGATAACGTAGGTGTGGTTTTGTTGGGTCCAACCAAAGAAATTGTGGAAGGAGCCACCGTAAAAAGAACACAACGTATCGCATCCATTAAAGTGGGTGAAGGAATTGTTGGCCGTGTAGTGGATACCTTGGGTAACCCTATTGACGGTAAAGGACCTATCGCCGGAGAAACCTATGAGATGCCTTTGGAGCGTAAAGCACCTGGTGTAATTTTTAGACAACCTGTAAACGAACCTTTGCAGACTGGTATCAAAGCGATTGACGCGATGATTCCGGTGGGTCGTGGACAAAGGGAGGTGGTTATTGGTGATAAACAGACAGGTAAAACTACCGTTTGTATTGATACCATCTTGAACCAAAAAGAATTTTACGATGCTGGCGAGCCAGTTTACTGTATCTATGTAGCTGTTGGTCAGAAAGCATCCACAGTTGCTGCCATTGCAAAGACATTGGAAGACAGAGGAGCTTTGGCGTACACCACTATCGTAGCGGCCAACGCATCTGACCCTGCCCCTATGCAGGTATATGCTCCTTTCGCTGGTGCAGCGATTGGGGAGTACTTCAGGGATACAGGTCGTCCTGCTTTGATCATCTATGATGATTTGTCAAAACAAGCGGTGGCCTATCGTGAAGTATCCTTGTTGTTGCGTAGACCT
>JAUICT010000223.1 GCA_030429325.1 Bacteroidia bacterium | reverse complement strand
ATTAATGCACCGCCAACTATAGCCATAATTAATCCTGCTGACCCAACTTTGGATTGCTCTTCGGTTAAATCGCCAAGAGCAATACCATATATGGTTGGGAACATTAATGACATACAAAACGACACACCAACCAAACTATATAAACCAAACATGCCTTGTATAAAAATGGTACCTAAAACAAAAGCAATGGCTAATAGTGCAAAATACATTAATAATTTACCAGAGCTCATAAACCTTAACATGTATGTACCAATTGCTCTTCCTAAAGTAAATATTACGAAGGCTGCCATTTGATAGTAACCTGCTGTAACACTATCCATACCTATGGCTTCGGCGTATTGATAAATGTAGGTCCAACACATGATCTGTGCGCCCACATACAGTACTTGGGCCAATACGCCCAAGATGTATTTGGGTCTAAGGAACAATGCTTTTCCGGTTTCTTGGAGCGAAGGAATGGTACCATCCCCTTTGGCTTGGGGCATCTTGCTCACCAAGATCAATACAAAGACCGCCAAAATCACCAATCCAAGGATAACATAGGGGTCTCTAATGACCATAAGGTCCGATGTGCGGATCAAGGCTTTTTTGGCTTCATCCAAGGACGAATAATCAGCGATGTCATCGGATTGTAATTTTTTAAGGACGAATTGCTGGGCAACGAGCAGGCCCAAAATCAACCCAACTGGATTGAACACCTGGGCAAGGTTTAAGCGCTGGGTGGCCGTTTCCTTGTCGCCCATGGCCAAAATGTACGGATTGGCGGTGGTTTCCAAAAATGCCAGTCCAAAGGTCAGGACGTACAGCCCCAGACAGAAAAACCAAAACTTTTCGGTGATGGCGGCAGGGTAGAACATCAGGGCGCCAGCGGCATACAGGGCTAAGCCTATCAATACCCCAACTTTATAGGAATATTTTCGGACGAACAATGCTGCAGGCAATGCCATGCAAAAATATCCCCCATAAAAAGCCATCTGTACCCATGCAGCCTGGGAGTTGGACAACTCCAACACTTTTTTGAAGGCCTGAACCATGGGGTCGGTCACCGCATTGGCAAAACCCCAGAGGGCAAAGAGCGAAGTGATCAGGATAAAGGGTAACAGAACTTTTTTGGATACAATTTTTGGTTTGGTCATGGTTGATATTTTAAAGCGAACGGTCCAAATGGGTATAGCCACCATCCACATAGATCAGTTGGCCGGTGGTATGACTGGATTTTTCCGAAAGGAGAAAAGCTACGGTATTCGCAATTTCTTCCGGAGTGGTCATTCTTTTCTCCAAAGGGATGTTGTCCGTAATTTCTTTGAGTTTTTCTTCTGGATTATCAAACGAATTTATCCATCTTTTGTATAATGGCGTAAAGGATTCGGCAACAATTACGGCGTTCACCCGAATGGAATAGGGGAGCAGCTCTACGGCCCATTCCCGGGTAAGCGAATTCCTGGCCCCGTTTGCGGCTGCATAGCCCGATGTATTCCCTTGGCCCGTCACCGAAGTTTTGGAACCGATGTTTACAATACTGCCCTTGTTTTTTTTCAACTGGGGCAAGGCATGGTGGGCCATCACATAATAATGACCAACATTGCGCTCCAAGGAACGTTTAAAATCGTCATAAGTGCCATTTTCAAGTCCCACGCCGTCATTGACCCCTGCATTGTTCACCAATCCATCGATTCTTCCGAATTCTTGAACGGTTTTTTCAATGGCATTTTTGCATTGTTGGGGGTCGGTAAGTTCTGCGATGGCATAAAAGGCTTTGCCGCCGGTTTTGGTGATTTCTTTCACAGCGGACAGCACATCACTTTCCTTTCGTCCAATAATTACCGGGATGGCCCCTTCATGGGCGAGCACTTGGCAAATACCATTGCCAATGCCCTTGTCTCCTCCGGTGACCACAACCACCTTATCCTTCAATCCTAAATCCATGCATTATTGGTTTGTGGTGAATACTCCTATTTCCGCAAAGGAAGTCCGGACATCCCCATTGTGCTTTTCCAAAGCACGTAATTTAATGTATCTGCCCGAAACCGGCTCGAATTTAACCTTTTGTTCAATGCGATTGTTGAACACATTGCCAAATTCTCCTTTTGTTGCGGATTTCCATGTGCGGTTATCCTGACTGACCAAAAATTCGTATTTGGTGATCATTCCAAACGGATAGCGTTCTTGGATAGGCCAGTAGCTAAATCCGGTAAGGGTATGGGATGCTCCCAAATCGATGGTGATTTCGTTGATATCGGATGAATCTTTATCAGTAGCCCAAAACGTATAGGGGTCTTCATCCATGAGTTTAACTACATCCGCATTGTTTTCTAAGGTACCAACGACTTTCCAATCCTTTTTGGCCAAGTCAAAATATTGACTAACCGCTTGGGTCTGTTGTCCATTGTTTGGATTCACGGCAATGGCCTTTACCGTAGCAGGAGTCAAAACAGGAAAAGGGCCCTCATATTTTTGTGAAGCTGTGGTTGGGTCATCCCCATTGGTGGTCACATAGAGGTCTACTTCGTCATCGGGCACCTCAATGGAGACCATTCCCTCTCTGTTTCTGGTGATTTTTGGGTCCACTAAAAACGGAGGGGCATTGTAAAGTTCTAGCGTGGAGAGGGTGATAGGGCCTTTGGCATCTAAAATATCCACTTTCACTTGGGAAGCGGTAACGGTTTCAAACCTAAGGATACGTTTGTAGCCCACAGTGGTCTGTTCGTCCAAAACCTGCCATGCTCCATCGACTTCGGCACTGACTTTGAATTTTTTGATGCGTTGCCCCAAAGGGATATACTCTTGGAGGAGTATGCGATTGACTTTGGTGGGTTCATCAAAACGTATAGTTATGGAAGCTTGGGTGGTTCCATCATCGGTTGCCCAATAGGTGTCAAAATTTCCATCGATGGCCTTTTCGGCATTGAAGGAGGAACTGTTACCCCTGACATTGGAGGCCTCAGCGGTACTTCCCTGGGCCAATTCTTGTGCAAAATCCTTGTCAATTTGGTCCTTGAGCGCCATCAATTGTTGTACATCGGTTTCATGCACCAGGCCTCTGTCATCCACGGGAAGGTTCAACAAAAAGTTCCCGTTCCTACCAATGGATTCGTAATACGTTCGCACCAAACGTGGCAAGGTTTTTACCTGATGGTCCTCACCGGGATGATAGTACCACCCCGGACGGATGGAAGTGTTTACTTCTGCTGGCAGCCAATGTGTTCCGTCTTCATGGCCGGAACGCAATTCCACATACCGTGGCCATCCGGGATGAATCTCATCTCGGCGCATAATGCTCCAGTTGGTCTCATTGGCCCAACCTTCCTCGTTGCCTACCCAACGTATATCCGGTCCACCATCACTGAAAATGACTGCATTGGGTTGCAATTCCCGGATCATTTCGGTGGTCTTTTCCCATTCATAATAGGTTTTGTTGTCTATTTTTCGGGTTTCGTTGGCACCACCGTAGTATCCAGAACCTCCGTTGGCTCCATCAAACCATACCTCGAAGAGTTCCCCATAATTGGTCAACAGTTCACGTAATTGCTCATGGAAGATTTCCACATATTCCGGGTTGCCATAATGTTCGTTGTTGCGGTCCCAAGGAGAGAGGTACAACCCTAATTTAAGCCCGTACTCTTTGCAGGCATCGGCCAATTCTTGAACCACATCGCCTTTTCCATCCTTCCAGGGCGAATTTTTAACGGAATGCTCCGTGGTCTTGGTGGGCCACAAACAGAATCCATCGTGGTGCTTTGCGGTCAAAATGATTCCCTTCATCCCTGCTTCCTTGGCAACTTTGGCCCATTGGCGGGTATCCAATTGGGTTGGGTTGAAGAGATCTACAGATTCCCCTCCAGTGCCCCATTCCATATCGGTAAAAGTGTTCATGTTGAAATGGACAAAGGCATAATATTGCAGCTCATGCCAGTCCATTTGGCGTTGCGAAGGGGTGGGGCCAACGGCCTTTGGCGGTTCCACGGTCTGGCAAGCCATCAGTAAAAGAATCAGGGATAGGGATAGAATGTGGGCTTTTCGAATCATTTTCAGGGTTTATTTTATGAGATACCAAGTATAGCCGTTCGGGGCAATTTCCACTTTTAGTGGAAGGGTATAATTTCTATTGACAGTATATTCTTTTGGGTTTTTTCCTTCGTGTGATACTTGGGCGATGGTATGGACATCCGTATAGTACATGGGGATTTCCAAGGTTTCCGTGATGGTTTTATCCGTGGGGTTGAACAGCATTACCAAGCCCTTGTTGTCTAAATCCGGATTGGCATGCATAAACCCGTCCCAAGACCTTCCATCGGGTCTTTTTAGGTGGATGATGTCAGAATTTAGGATATCCCGGTATTTTTTATAATGTTCAATCTGACTTATGACTAAATCTTTGGTTTCCTTGGAATCGTACAAACGGGGACCACGGTAACAGGCCTGTACCCCAGAACCATAGTTTTGGGCCATGTGTGCCTCATAAGAATCCAAATGGTCCTTTAGCGGCTCCAAAGTGGCTGCTTTTCCTCCGCCGTGATACTCGGTAAGCGGCACAAAGGTCCAAGCCATGGATGGTGTTTTTTCCCAAGTGCCATCATAGATGTTTTGTCGCCCCAGTACAATTTGTTGTTCCCGTGGAAGCGACCAATTGACCTCCCTGTAACCAATGCCGCATTTGTTGGAACCTTCCAAAAAATAGAAGTCGGGCGCGTTCAGGTAGATGCCGTTTTCCCGTAACCAATGGTAAAAATCCACGGACATGTTCCATTGCACCCATTGTGAGTCTTCA
>JAUICT010000222.1 GCA_030429325.1 Bacteroidia bacterium | reverse complement strand
TGGTGGGTATTTTGATCAAGAGGGTATCATGGTGTTCAGTAACTTTAAAAGATACACCGCTAGGGTAAAGAGTGAATTCAAGATTGGAGAAAAACTCACCATTGGAGAATCCATCAACCTAAGTAGAGGATTGGGTCTAAACATGGGTCAAGGAAACAACTTGGACTTTGCCTACCTTTTGGGAGCGTCCCCGACCATGCCCATCTTTAGGGAAGGAAACCTTGGAGGGTATGCCGGTCCCAATGCTGCTGAAACCGGTAGGAACAACCGAGAGAACATTGTAGGTAGAAGGAGCTTCAGACGCACCTATACCACCATCAATAAAATCTTGGGAAGCTTGTATGCCGAGTATCAAATCATTCCTAACTTGAAATATCGTTTGAATTTGGGTATCAATGCCGGTTTCAATACATCAAAATTGTATGTGCCCAAGTTTGAAATGGAAAACAGGACCAATCTTGTTCAGCAATTAACGGAGAGCAAGAACGAATCTTACGAGTATTTGGTTGAGAATATTTTGACCTATGACAAGCAATTTGAAGATTTCTCCCTATCTCTTTTAGGTGGATATACCGAACAGAATGCTTTTTATAGCAACATCGGTGGATCAATTCGCGAATTCCCCAGCAACGAACTACGGGTAATCGATGCGGGAACAGGAAGCTTCACGCTTCAAGGAAATGAGTCCGAATGGGCATTGAGATCTTATTTGGGAAGAGCCAATATTACTGTTTTGGACAAGTACTTGTTCACAGCGACTTTCCGTCGTGATGGTTCTTCAAGATTTGGTAGTGAGAACAGGTACGGTAATTTCCCGTCCGTAGCTCTGGGATGGAACATTTCCAGAGAAAACTTTATGTCCGCCATACCGGCCATCAGCAACTTGAAGTTAAGGGGAAGCTGGGGTAAATTGGGTAATCAGGATACCAATGATAATTATGTGAACCAGACCACCATTGATACCACACCAAGGTATATTTTTGGGTCAGGTCAAGGTATAGCAGCTGCTGCAGCGGTCACAAGCTTGGGTAATCCGGCCTTGAAATGGGAATCCACAACACAGACCAACGTAGGTGTTGATCTAGGATTGTTGGATGGATCCATTTTCTTTACCGCAGATTACTGGGTTAAGGATACCGATGGCGTTTTGTTGCGTACCCCGATTTCGGTGGCCACTGGTATTGATAGGTCTTCAGGCCCATACGAGAATTCCGCAGGAATAAAAAACTCTGGTTTCGAGTTCTTGTTGGGATATAGAAAAGACCGTGAAGATTTCAACTACGAGGTATCGGTTAATTTATCCACAGTTAAGAACGAGGTAACCAGCTTGGGAGATGGAACTGCATCCATCATCAACTTGGTGAACAATGCCTACAACTATGGAACCTTTACCCGTACCACAGTTGGGGAGAGCATGTCCAGTTTCTATGGCTATGTTGCCGATGGAATCTTCCAGAACGATCAAGAAGTGGCCAGCCATGCCACACAGCCTGGAGCGGCACCTGGAGACGTAAGATTCAAAGACTTGAACGGAGATGGCGCCATTACCGATGCGGATAGAAAAGTGATAGGAGATCCATTCCCTGATTTCAGCTATGGTATCAACGGAAATATGTCCTACAAGAACTTTGATTTGAGCTTGAGCTTCCAAGGAATTGCAGGTAAGGAACTGTACAATAGCCAAAGGGCATATTTGGAAAGCATGGACGGTGAGCACGGGCAAATGGCCACCACGTTGAACCGTTGGACCGGTGAAGGTTCCACAAATACCTTCCCAAGAGCGGTACGTGGAAACCCTAACGACAACACTCGTCCATCCACACGTTTTCTTGAAAATGCTTCTTTCTTGAAATTACGCAACATACAAGTTGGGTATAGATTTCCAAAAAGCATCTTGGATTCTGTTGGGTTGACCAATGCCAGGATTTATTTAAGTGCCCAAAATTTGTTTACCATTACCGATTATTCAGGATATAACCCTGATGTACTTGGTGGATCTGGTTGGGCAACCAACGATTTGAATCCTCTTGCAGTAGGGGTTGATACGGGAACTTATCCTTTGCCAAGAACCATTCAAATGGGCGTGCAAATAGGATTGTAAGAAACCGAGGAAAATAAATCGAAAAAAATAGAGATCATGAAATATATATATAAAATACTCACTCTTAGCTGCTTGACTTTGTCTCTAGGCAGTTGCGAAAAAGATTTTTTGGATAAGACTCCACCAGATGCGATTCCAGTTGACGGATTTTTTAACTCTGCTGAGCGTGCGGAACAGGGGGTAAATGCAATCTATGCGACCCTACAGACCACCGAATTGTATTCGAACACTATGGCAAAGTTGTACGACCCGCCAACAGGGGAGACCGTACTTACCAACACTGGCGGCTATGGATTCAATGATTTTACCTATTCAGCCGCCGATGGTATCTTAATGGATGTGTATGGAAAGCTATATGAAGGAGTCTTTAGGGCCAATACAGTGATTGAACAAGTACCATTGGTTGAAGAAATCGATGCAAGCCTTCAGGCCAGGTATGTGGGAGAAGCCAAGTTTTTACGTGCGTTCTATTACTGGCACTTGACCACCTTGTGGGAAGATGTGCCATTGTTCACAGAACCTTTTGAAGTACCCTCGGATGCCCTTGTGGCAAAATCTACCCGAGCGCAGATTTACGAAGTAATGATCCAAGATTTGATAGATGCAGAGGCTGTACTTCCCGAAGTGTATGGTGCTTCGGATTTGGGTAGGGCCACCAAAGGGGCAGCACAGGCCCTTTTGGGAAAAGTCTATTTATATGATGAAAACTATGAACAGGCCGAAGTTTGGCTAGGTGAGGTCATAGATTCAGAATTATATGACTTGGTGGAGAACTTTGGGGATATCATCAATATCAACAATGAGAACAATGTAGAGTCCATTTTTGAAATCCAGTTTGCCGAAGTAGGTGAGGGAGATGTTGGTACGCTAAGGGTAGCCTACAATAACCCACAGGTTAACGGAGGTTTTGGAAATCACTTGCCTACACAATCTATTGTTGATGCTTTTGAAGATGGAGACCCAAGACTCAACGAGTCCATCTTCATTGATGGAGATGTTTTTGCTCCTGAACTGAGCACGGAGAGTCTTAATTTGGATACCTATCAATCGGTATGGTCTGCTACAGGATATAACCTGAAAAAAGGCTTGTTCCCTGTGATGTATGTGAACAATAGAGGGACCAACTTTCCAGCCATCAGATACGCAGATGTATTGTTGATGTATGCTGAGGCCGCCAATGAGTTGGACATGCGGGATGCTGCCCGGGATGCTGTAAATGAAGTAAGAGATCGTGTGGGAATGCCTTTATTGGACGCTGGCACTACGGGGACCAAGGAAGCTTTGTTCGATGCCATTGTACACGAAAGACAAGTAGAATTGGCCTTTGAGTATCATCGTTTCAACGATTTGAGAAGATGGGGATTGGCACAAGATGTATTGGGACCAAATGGTTATGCGGAACGAAACAGATATTATCCATTACCTCAGGAAGAAATAGACACCAATGAAAACCTTGTTCAACGACAAGGATGGTAAATAGTATATACTTTAAATGAATGAGACAAAACTATTCAAGGCTCTATGATATTTGGTCATTGAGATATTCAATGCAATGGCCCTGACACTTTTTTAGTGGCATGTAAGATCGAGCAATCATTGGAATTGTTTGGTTAGTTTTTTAGATTCTATGGGGCGCAGGTGATAACCAGCGCCCCATTTTTTAATTCACGTGCTTTGACCTTTACGCCCTTTCCTATTCCAAAACCATGTAACCAAAGTATTCAGGCCTGTGGAAAGCTGGTCTCGGCGCCATAGTGGAACTCCAACATGCAAAGGTGGAATTTTCTGCATTGTTCCTCCAATCCTTTTCAGTTTGGTCTTGTTGGGAAATGATTCGGTAAAAATTTAATCGATATACATTATCGGGCGTTTCTTCTGGATACTGTAGCAATTTTAATGGAATCTTCATGTGCCCACTCCATGTATTGGTACTTTGGTCCTTGGAAGCACTATGTTCCACACCCATGGCGTTGGGATCCAAATACTGCGAGCTAAATTTTCCGTCACCTTTGAAGTTGTTATGTATGGTGGCCAGGAACATGGCATTGTTGGGGTTTAATTGAATCTCAACATAGTCCTCCATAGGTTCTTTTCCTTTGCTGATAAAAAGCTCAAAGACCTCTTGTGTGAACATGGGAGTGTTATCTTCCGTGAAATAATTCTGGTCCATTCTAGGGTTGTCCCTGCATTCAAATTGTATTTCAAGAAATTCATTATCATACTTTACCAATACCAAGGTTTCTTCTTTAATGGGCTCCCCACCAACGCTGTGCTTAAAATGGAGGTCTCCTAATTGGGTAAAGGATTCCTTGTTTATGGTAATTGTTGGCAGTTTTCCGGTGTTGTTTTCAGTCATGGTTTGGGTTGTTTCAGATATAGTTGCTGGGTTCAATTTTTTCTTTACAGCACAGGATATGCTTAAAACGGTGCAAAGTAGTACTGTAATAGGTTTGATGTGGTTCATTATTCAAAAAAGATATTTGTTATATAGATTATGGAGATTGGCCGTTTCTAACTGATATTCATTGGGTATTTTATGAATGAATCTTGATTCGGGGCAAACAAAAAACGAAGAAAACAATGAATAGGGGAAGCATATTGTTCAACTCGATTTGGGACTGTACATGAGAAAGAAAATAGTTTCGTATTTATGCCCCAATTTTTTCTCTAGGATTT
>JAUICT010000221.1 GCA_030429325.1 Bacteroidia bacterium | reverse complement strand
TCGGCAATATTGGTATTCTCTTATCTAGGGTTTATCTCCGTGGAAATCCCAGTGGGCAACAATTCCACTATCAACACCACTTTGCAGGAAGATGTTGGTGAATTGGATGAAGTTGTTGTTACCGCACTCGGAATCAGAAAAGATGCCAAAGCGCTTGGTTACTCTGTGGCCAAAGTGGGCGAAGAACGGATTTTGGCCAGTGGTACTCCCGTGAATGCCCTGCAATCCCTATACGGAACCGCTTCAGGGGTAACCGTGGCCTCAACGGCTACAGGCCCTTCGGGAGGTATGAAAATCAATATCCGTAATGCGGTATCTTTTGATGAAAACTCAACCACACGTCCTTTGATCGTAGTGGACGGTATTCCTATCCATGATGAGAACACCAACATCACTGCCAATGCTAGGACAGGAAGGGACAATGGTACGGGTATCAACGACATTAACCCGGACGACATTCAATCCTTTGAAATTCTAAAAGGTGCAAAAGCATCCGTACTTTACGGAAGTGAAGGGGCCAACGGGGTAATCCTGATCACCACCAAGAGTGGTTCCAGACACCGCGGATTGGGAATCTCAGCTTCCTTTACCACAACCATGGAAGAAAGTGCTTTCATGCCCGAATTGCAAAACCAATACGGAACAGGTAGAAGCGCAAGCACCTCCCAAACCGATGACCAAGGATATTTCTTGGATGAAAACAATGAAAGAACCTTGGATGTGGCAGGTTCTGCCTTTGGACCCAAGTATGATCCCAACGTAGTCTTAAACTGGTGGGATGGTTCCCGAAGACCATGGGTGGCCAACAACAAATCTGTTTACGACCAATTGTTCAGAACAGGTTCACAACAAACGGCCAACGTATCGTTAAGTTCAGGGGGAGAAAAAGGATCTATCCGTTTTTCCTATACCAATATGAGGTATACCCCTATTTATGAAGGAGCTAAGTACACCAAGAATACTTTCAGTCTTAATACCTCTTATGACATTAACGATAATATCTCCTTGAAGTATGTCAGCAACCTGTTCACTACAAGCAACCTAAACTCGTCTTACGAAGGATCTTTCGATGCTCAAGGGGCTACTTCCAGCTTGGGTGCTTATTCCAGTGATATCGATGTTGATCTATTGCGAAGCTATTTGGTTACCGACAACGGCTTTAATTATTTTGCCAACCCGGAAAGGCGAAGCAACTTTATTTCCAACGGTAGATCATCTGTGGTAAACACTTTGTGGGACTGGACCCAAAACGTTTCAGATTTTAGTCGTTTGCACAGTCTACAATCCCTTACCTTGGATTTGACCTTCAACGATAATCTGAGTGCTTCCATTTTAGGTGGATTGGATTACACCACTGAACGCAACATGTACAAAGGGAAACTGCAAGACCCTGATTTGATTGGTCCAAACAGTGGCTCTGTATTTAGGGATACCAATAGGGTTATTAGAAAGACCTACGGACAGGCCACCTTTAACTACGACTACACTTGGAACGACTTTGGCTTCAATGGATTTGTGGGTGGTGTCATCAGAAGTAACTATTTTGAGACTAAGGGAGCCGAGAAAATTGGTGGATTTGTAATCCCTAACTTCTTCTCTTTCTCAAACCTTCCTTCTGGAGTACAGCCACAATATGTTTATGACAATGGAGAAGATATCCTTTATAGCCTCTTGGGATCATTCCAGGTGGATTGGGATGATCAAATTTACGTTGAGGCACAAGCCCGTCAGGATTGGTCTTCTATCTTGCCTCCCGGAAACAACAGCTATTTCTATCCTGGAGCAAGTGCCACTTGGATCGCTTCCAACTCATTTGACCTTCCCGAGGCTATTCAGTTCTTGAAGGTGAGAACCTCTTGGGCCGATGTAGGTAGACCAGGTCCGTTGTATTTCAGTAACGTAAACCTAGGGGTATCTGCTTCTGGAGGTGGATTTATCTTGACCCCTCCAAACGACCTTCCTCCCATCGACGAAAACTTTGTGCCCAACCTAAAACCGGAACGTAAACGCGAATATGAAGTAGGTCTTGAAGGATACTTCTTCAGAGGCAGGAGATTGGGGATTGATTTCTCCTATTACCACGCCAATACCTATGACCAGATCATGAAGGTGGCAGCACCTCCTGGACTGGGTGTAGATAACATCCGAATCAATGCTGGTGATGTGGAAAACAAAGGATGGGAACTTGCCCTAAGGACCAAACCCGTTATGGGCAAGGATTTTCAGTGGGATGTGGATATGACCTTCGCATCGAGCAAGACCAAGGTTAGAAGACTTGATGGCGACATTACTTCTTTGTCCCTATGGAGCAGGAATGGTTTAAATGCCGTTGCCGAAGTGGGTGGCGAATACGGACTTATTGTCCAGCAGAGTGGAAACTACCGCTACATCAACCCATCGGACGATAGTGACCCCAATAACGGGGAACTTGTAGTGGATAGCAACGGTCAACGCTACGCCTATTCAACCCGAAGCAACAAAAAAGTTGGAAAATTGTTGCCAGATGTAACCGGTGGATTGTTCACTAGGTTCAACTACAAAAACTTCGGACTGGTAGTAAACATGGATTACTCCTTTGGAGCCACGTTCATCAACGAAGCGGAAACCTATATGATGGCTGCCGGGGTGCTCAACGAAAGTTTGGCTTACCGTGATGCTGCAAGTGGTGGTATTCCCTACTACCTGGATAATGAAGGCCAAAAAGTGGCCGGCACCAACCCCAGTGGGGCAACATATAATGATGGTGTTCTATTGAACGGTGTCCGTGCAGACGGCACACCCAATACACAAGTGGTATCTGCCGAAGAATATTATGGATCTTCTTACTTTTCAAACGGCTTCTTCCCTGAAGACAGACTGTTTAAAAGCGATTATATAGCCTTGCGAAACATTGCCTTGGATTACAGACTCCCTGACCTTTCAGATAAGATAGGGTTACGTGATGTAGTACTTTCCGTTTTCGCGAACAACGTTGCCTATATCTATAAGGCCGCCCCCAACACCATCCCAGAATCCACAAACGGTACAGGATGGGCACAGGGTTCTTACGGAACTACGGCACTGCCATCACAGCGTTCAATAGGATTGTCAATAAAGGCTAAGCTTTAATCAAAAAACATAACTATGAAAAATTCAGTAATTAAAACCCTACTTTCCCTGCTTCTAGTATTTGGGGCAAACGGATGTCAAAGTGAACTGGAGGAACTTTACCAAGATCCCGATGGCTTTTCCAAAACCCAAGCGGACAAGGCAGGTGTTAGTATCATAGCAGGTTATTTTACCTCACAATTGACCCGCGGCTTTTTGCTTCGGGGAGATTACGGAGCCTCGTACCACCAATTAAGGAGTGGATCACGTATCATGGGAACCGGTGTTCAATTGTATTACACCACCAATGCATACGGATTTGCATACACCCTATATGATGTGGAAAATGACTGGGGTTCCAATGCGTTCAACAGAACGGTTTTCAATAACATCAACAGTCCGTGGATCAAGCAAGTGTTATGGGGACAAAAGGAATTCAACAAGATTCCGGAAGACCAAAGAACCCAGTCAGACGTGCTTTACATGAGATTATTGCACGTATTGAAAGCCTATGGATACCAAAGGGCCATAGACCTTTATGACGAGGTCCCTTATTTCCAAACAGGTTCTGCCGGGGCTTTGGATGGTGAAAAGGCCGAGTATTTAGGCCAAGAGGAAATCTATCCCATCATCATTGAAGAGTTGAAGGAGATTGAAGAGTATTTGGCCAATTTAACACTGGACGATGCCACACAAACCTCTTTTCAACAACAGGATGTAATTTTTAATGGCGATATAACCCAATGGAGAAAGTACATCAACTCATTGAGGCTCCGTTGGGCCATGAACATCAGTGAGGTCATGCCCAATATTACCTCAACGGTAATTTCGGAATTGAGTGGAAAACCCCTATTCGATCAGGCTACCGATGTAGCCGGATTGGCTGACATAGCCATCGTGGAGCCTTATCGTCTTCAGGTAGAACTGGGCATTACAAGAGCTTTCAGGGAGCGTGCTGATGAATCCCGTGCTCCAAAAAGATTCTTGCACGATGTAATGCACTGCATTCCAGAAGAAAAAAGTGTTGTGGTAAACGGGGAGACCTTGTATTACTTTGACAGCGATAACTCCGAAGAAGGTTTGGCAAATGGCACAGTAGATCCAAGGGTCGCCTATTTGTTCTCCAAAGACATTTTGGGCAGATATGTAGGTGCAGAGACAGATTTTGATGATGGAAGCGACCCAAATAGTTACTTCAGCAAAGCCATGAGAGGGTACTATATCAACCATCCCATCATGACGGATTTGGCCGTTACCGAAATCACTTTTGGTGCCGCTGGAAACGAACACACCATCAAATTAAATGAGGAAGCCACAGCGGACCTGACCAAACGGGAAGCATTTCTTTTGGATGCTTTTAGAACCTTTTGTGGTCAATATCAAGACATTGGTTGGACAATCGGTACAGATAGAAACATGATTTCGGAATACAACGTACGCCCACAGTTTAATTTTGATATACGCTATCCCACCCTTCACGCAGTGGAAACCGAGCTTTCATTGGCGGAAGCTGCCGTAAGGGGACTTGGTCCTGTAACCGGTAGTGCACGTGAACACTACAAAAAAGCCATTGAGCTGTCTTGTAGGTATTGGTATCAAATGAATACGGCAAACGCCTACTCCAAGCAGACAACACCATCTTTCCCAAGTAATATGGACCAGTCCAGGATAGATCGTGACCGTCCGGTAGTGGAGTATAACGAAAGTG
>JAUICT010000220.1 GCA_030429325.1 Bacteroidia bacterium | reverse complement strand
TGTTCACCGCAGCTTCATACGTTCTGAGGATAACAGGTTTGCCCTGTAGGTCCTGCATAAGTTTTGCGGGGAATCTAGAGGCCTGATATCGGGCCGGAATCATGGAAATTATCTTCACTACTTTAAAGTTTTTTGATTGATGGTTATTTTTTTGGGCGCATCTTTCGGTAAATCCGAAAAATGACCACAAGAATGATGATCACAAGAATTGCTGCAATGGGCGGGGCCAAAATAGAAGCTGTGGAAACGGCCACCGCCGTTCCTGTCTCCAAGGTAGATACAATAGGGTTGGCCACTCCTCCTGTAGTTGTGGTGGATGCCATTCTTCCTGCGGCATTGGCCCCTTTTATCGCCGTAGCGGTTCCTCCACCTGCAATAATGGCCAAAGACCAAGTAACTACGGGATCCAAATTGGCCACGGTAGATACCATTACCGCCGTTCCGGCAATCCCAGCCAAGGGTACTGCCAAACTATCCAAAACATTGTCCACCCACGGAATAAAATATGCGAATATCTCAACAAGTGTTGCCACCCCCAAGGTAATCAGGGCTGCCAAGCTACCAATCCACTGCCAGCTCTCATTGAGTTCCCAAACATTTAAATAGGCTGCCAAACTAAGGGCAAAAAGTGGAAGAAATACCCTAAACCCAACGGAAGCCGCTAGGCCAATACCCAAGAATATACTTATAATTGTATCTGGTTCAATGTTCATGGTATTGACTAAAATAGCGTATTCCTAGTCAAGAAAAAAATCATCCTTGAATCCAATTAGAAAGAGTTGCCGCTTGGCCCTTGTAACCGCTGTGTACAACCATCTTAAATAATCTTTGTCCACTCCATTGGGCAAATAAGGTTGTTCCACAAAAACTGTATCCCACTGACCTCCCTGGGACTTATGACAAGTAATCGCATAAGAAAATTTAACTTGAAGTGCATTAAAAAAACGGTTGTTCTTTACCCCAAGGAACTTTTTGTATTTAGATTTCTCATGTGCATAATCCTTCATGACCTCTTGATACAGTCTATTGCCATCTTCATAGGAAAGTGATGGTGTCTCGGAATTGATGGTATCCAACAGGAGAACTGTTTCAAAAGGTTTTTGATTGGGATAATCCACCATCTTCACCTTCACCTCGGCAAATTTGAAACCATACAGTTCTTTTATCGACATCAGTTCCAAAATCTCAATAATATCGCCATTGGCAATAAATCCAGCTTCCGAATTGGGCCGTAACCAAAAGTAATTGTTCTTCACCACCATCATATAGTCACCAACAGCAATTTCATGGTCCAGAAAGAGTATGCGTTCCCTAATGTTCTGATTGTACAGATTGGCACGTTTGTTTGAACGGACTATGATGGCAGTTTCTTCTTTCCCGTTTTCACGGTAGGAACTGTCTATGGCTTCCTGAATTTCTGTGCCATCCACCAGCTTAATGACATCCGTGAATGAGCCTATTTCAAATTTAAATCCATCGAAAAAATGACTTTGGAATTGTTCCCGTAGGTTGGTCGCATTGTGTAAAATTCCGGAGTCATCGGTCTGCCGCATCACCTCATCCAATTCCATACAATTCACTTCCTTGTCATAATTAAGGGATAAACGATTTTCATCAAGGGCAGGGCTCAATTCCAATTTCACCGGTGGCAACTGGGCCGTATCCCCTATTAATACCAACTTGCAATTATGACCCGAATGCACATAAAATATAAGGTCGTCCAACAAAGAACCATTTTCAAAAAGTTTGGAATCTGCTGGACTATCGGGTATCATGGAGGCTTCATCCACGATAAACAAGGTATTCCTATGCTTGTTGGGGGCCAACACAAATTGTATACCGCCACCTGATTGCTTCTTTGGAAAATATATCTTTTTATGAATCGTAAATGCTTGATTTCCAGAGTAAACAGACATTACCTTGGCTGCTCGGCCAGTTGGCGCCATGAGCACTGCGCTTTTCTTTATCTTCCAAAGGCTACTCACAATGGTGGCCACTATAGTAGTTTTTCCCGTACCTGCAAACCCCTTAAGAAGGAAAACTTCGTCCTTTTTATCGCTCAATACAAACTGAGCCAATTTGGTCAGGGCCAATTCCTGCTTTTGGGTAGGAATATGGGGAAACTTTTCGGTTAGAATTGCTAAAAATTTTGGTGCTGTGGGATGGTCCATGAGCAACTAAAGTAAGCATGGATTTTTAAAGCAAAAAGTTTCGTGATTAAAAAAAAATTGTAGATTTGTCTGTAACCACTAAATTAACTTAGAAAGACAGTAGCAGATATGTTAAACTTAATCCTTATCGTTGTATTGATTGCCCTTCTGACCATAGGGCTTGTATTCTTGATTGACAGGTTTTTACCTCAAAAAATAAAGCCTGTCCTTGTTATTGCCTTTGGTCTTTTGAGCATTTTCCTTGGTTATAAAATTTACCAATCCATCAATGCACCCATTGAATTTAACAAAATAAGAAAAGAAAGATTTTCCCAGGTAATTGCCAAACTTAAGGACATCAGGGATTCCCAAGAAGCATATAAAACCGTTAATGGAAGGTACGCAGGTGATTTCAACAGCTTAATTCAATTCATAGATACCGGCAGCTATACAATCACTTCCCAAAAGGATTCTTCCTTCATGCGATACGACAAAACGTACCAGATTGAACTTCAGCAAGATACCATCATCATCGACACACTTGGACAGGTAAAGGTGAAAGATTCCTTGTTTGGAGCCGATAACCGTTACAAGACCATGATGGACGTTCCTTTTGCCCAAAACGGAGAAAAGTTCGAAATGAAAGCGGCCATTATTGACAAGAGTGGATATAAAGCTCCTGTTTTTGAAGCCAAAGTGAAGAAAAATGTTGTTCTGTATGACCAACCCAAGGATTTATTGGATAGAGAAAATGCGCACCAGAGTGTGGAAGAGGTCAACGGTACAGAGATTAAAGTAGGTTCACTTACCGATGTAAGCACAAATGGTAACTGGCCCCCTATCTATGACAGAAAAAACAACTGATATAACACAGTCGAAGAAAAATAACACCTTTAGAAAATTGTCCATTCAAGTCGGCTTGAATGGACTTTCTTTTTGTGTTCTGGACACTATTTCCAAAAAGATATTGGCTTTTGAAAAAATAGCGTTCAAAACACCTTCCACTCCCTATCTCATGTTAAAGGAGTTAAAGGGAATGTTCGGTCAAAAGAGTAAAATTGGGAATGAGTTTTCCGAAGTGGTGGTCATTCATAAGAACAATATGTTCAGTTTGGTACCCAAACCGCTCTTCAATACCGATGAACTGCCCAACTATTTAAAGTTCAATGCCAAGATTATGGCCAATGACCTTATTGCCCATGATGAAATCCCCAATCAGGACATTGTCAATGTCTATGTTCCTTATACCAACATCAACAATTACATTTTTGACCTTTTTGGTGAGTTTGAATTCAAACATAGCGGTACGGTCCTCATCAATACATTATTGAACCAAAACAGAGTTTCCAACCAACCCGTTTGCTACATTCAGGTGTCCGAAAAGGATATGGAAATGATGGTGGTTTCCGAAAAAAAGTTGCTTTTTTACAATCAGTTTGAGTACAAAACAAAGGAAGACTTTTTATACTACCTGCTTTTTAGTCTGGAACAGTTGCAAATGGATCTGACGAAAATCCAACTAAAGCTTTTTGGAAGCGTAGAAGAAGGAGACGGTATTTACGAATTGTCTCGAAACTATATTGAACATGTCTCAGTTTTTATTCCGGGAAACCTATCCTTTCCTTTTGAAGAACTGGCAGATGAAACCATTGACTTCTCCATACTCAGCACGCTCTAATGCGAATTATCTCCGGAAAATATAAAGGGAAACGCATAACAGCTCCCAAAAAACTTCCCGTACGTCCTACCACGGATATGGCCAAGGAAGGGCTTTTCAACATCCTTAACAATCGCTTTTATTTTGATGGACTTAAGGTGTTGGATCTCTTTTCTGGGACCGGGAACATCAGTTTTGAATTTGCATCACGGGATGCTGGCGAAATATTGGCCGTGGACAGTTTTGCCGGCTGTGTACATTTCATCTCCAAAACAGCCAAGGAAATGGACCTATCCATTACCCCCATTAAAGCCGATGTATTTAAATTTTTAGAGCGGACTTCTGATACCTTTGATATCATATTTGCTGACCCTCCATACAATTTTAAAGAGGACAAATTTTTAACCATTGCCCATTTGGTTTTTAAAAGACAACTACTACTCGAAGATGGCCTTTTGGTCATTGAACATTCAGATAAGACCAATTTGTCCCATCATCCCAATTTTTCAGATAGCCGAAAATACGGAGGTAGTGTGTTCAGCTTTTTTGAAGCTTAAAAAAGCAGGCCATAAGCCGGATTCTGTCGAGCCTTACCATTTATCTAGACTTTTGGTTGCCCAAAAGCTCTAACCGCCTACCCTCCAACTCGGGCGTGCAGCCCTCAAGCATTGGTTTACATGGCGTTTCACCGCATAGAGTTTACCTGATTTCACTACAGCCGAACTGTACTTGCTTTCTGTTGCACTGGTCCTCGCCTTTCGGCGGACGGGCGTTACCCGCTATGCCGCACTATGGTGTCCGGACTTTCCTCCCTGTCCTGAACTTGATTCAGGATCCATAATGGATGCCGAAACTAGTTCGGCACACGGCGGTAAGGTGGCCTGCTGGCGGCAAAGGTAACTTAATTGTTAATAAAAAAAAGGTTCCTAGAGCCAGCAGATACAACTTTGATGCATGCTATTTTTATATTTGTAGAAACTCAATTAGTACCAGA
>JAUICT010000001.1 GCA_030429325.1 Bacteroidia bacterium | reverse complement strand
GGATAGTGTGTCATCATTGTTGGCTGCTTTGATAATATCATCCATCTTAATATTATCAATGTTCGTGAAAGCATTTTGCAAGGATGAAGATTGCCCTCCCTTGAGCTTGTCCTTGAACTGTTGTTCAAGGGCCCTTCCTGAAACTTCTGTTTCCAGACATCCTTTCTTGCCGCATATGCAGATGATTTCGTTATTGAAAAAGGGGATGTGTCCAAATTCTCCTGAATAGCCTGACTTTCCATATAAAAGCTTCCCATGTGCAAGTACGCCCAGCCCTAGACCATAATCTGCATTTACATAAAGTATGTTCTCGCTATCTTTGGTTTCTCTGCTGTAAAACTCGTAAAATGCCCTGGCCCTTGTATCGTTCTCTATAAAACAAGGAATCCCTAACTTTTCTTGGAGGATGCTGCTCAAAGGAATCTTTGTGAAGTTGAAAAAATTATGGCTGTATCCACTTAAATGGTTCACACGACCGGAAAGGTTGATGCCGATTCGTACAATTTTGTTTCTCCATTTGGGATTTTTATCAATAAAAAGGTTGATGACATCACATAGTTGAAGAAGTGATTTTTCTGAGTTTTCCAAGCTGAATTTAATATCCTTTGAAAAATGGATGGGGTTCTCATTGAAGTCCATCAGTCCAATTTCTATGGAGTTGTGTCCTAAATCAACCCCTATGAAATACATGGAATCGCCAATGAGCCCGTACAGGTGGGGGCGTCTGCCCACATCGGTCTCTGCTTTGCCAAGGTCTTCAATAAGTCCTTCGTCTATTAGCTCTTGGATGAGTTTATTTACCTTGGGGGAACTGGAGTTGAATTTTTTTGAGATGTCGTTGATCGTTGCCGCTCCTTTTTTGTCCAACAGCCTAATGATTTTTTTCTTGAGCTGAAGGTTCTTGAAAATGACACCGCTTTTTTTCTCGTCCGGGATATCGTTAAAAATACTATGCTTGTTTTTTTTCATTCTTTCTTTTTAGGACCGAGACGCGATTATAAAAATAATAAGAAAACCACAATGGCGATGAAAACAAAATATTGGAACCGTAAGGCTGTATCTGCTGGCTTTTTTTCTGATTGTTTCTAAAGCATTAAGGTGTAATGCTTTAAGTGGTATCTGAAGCGGGTTTAATTACATTATTAAAATAAATTAATAATTATTGGATAATTAATATTAAAAAATTAATATTGTTTGTTGCGGTTATTGAACCCAAAAAAACAAAGGAAACTAAAAGTTATACGTTTTGGTCATAGGAAAAGGGGATTTTGGAAAGTACAAGGAAATTTACAGGGAAAATTTATTGAGGCATGTTATGCCTTTTTGGGAAAAACATTCCATAGATAAGGAAAATGGAGGGTTCTTTACCTGTTTGGGAGTTGATGGAAGGGTATATGATACAGATAAATTTGTTTGGCTCCAATGTAGGCAAGTATGGATGTTCGCTAAACTTTACAGTGAGGTCGAATCAAATTCAAAATGGCTTGACATTGCTAGCCATGGCGCAGATTTTTTGCAGAAATTCGGTAGAAGTGAATCTGGAAGATGGTATTTTTCATTGGACAAAAAGGGAAACCCCTTGGTGCAGCCCTACAATATCTTTTCAGACTGTTTTGCGTCCATGGCTTTTGGTCAGCTTGGGAAAATCACCGGTAATGCAGAATATAACACAATAGCCACCCAAACTTTTTATAATATCCTTGATGCGCAGGATAATCCAAAAGGAAAGTACGAAAAGACATATCCAGGTACCAGGGAACTACAAAGTCTAAGCTTGCCCATGATCCTGAGTAATTTGGTAATGGAACTCGATCATATTTTGGACGCCAAGGTGGTGGACGATCAGCTTAATAGCGTTAAGGGAAAGATTTTGTCTCAATTTTATAAGTCAGAACACGGGTTGATCTTAGAGAATGTTGATATGGATGGCGGTTTCAGCGATACCTTTCAAGGAAGACTTATTAATCCAGGACATGGTTTGGAAACCTTATGGTTTTTAATGGACATTGCTGAGCGGCAAAACGATAGGGAGCTTATTAAAAAGTGCACGGATGCTGTTATATCCACCTTGGAATACGGTTGGGATTCGGAATATGGGGGGCTGTTCTATTTTATGGACCTCAAAGGTAATCCTCCCGAACAACTTGAATGGAGCAATAAGCTTTGGTGGCCCCATATAGAAGCCATGATAGCATGTGCAAAAGGTTTTTATTTGACAGGCGATATCCGATGTTGGGAATGGTTGGTGAAACTACATGGGTATATATGGGAGCATTTTGTGGATGAAGATCACGGGGAATGGTTTGGCTACTTGTCACGGGAAGGTAAGATTACACATCACATGAAGGGAGGCAAATGGAAAGGCTGTTTCCATGTGCCAAGAGGGGTATTGTATTTATGGGAGTTAATGGCCAAATTGGAAACAAACCATGCGGTTCAATAGCCATATCGGTAATTAATCAATTGTGTAATCGGTCAATATTTTGTCTTGGGCATGGTTTGGATTATTTTTGGCACACTTGATTTATCATGTTTCACGGAATGGATTACAAACGAATTTTATACGACCGATTATTGGAAATCGGGCTTGCCGAAAATGTTGCATCATATTTGAATTTGTTGCTGCTTTTATTGGTCAGCCTTATCATAGCGGGTCTTTTAGACTTTATCATATGGAAATTGTTGCGACTTTTATCCGTTCGGTTGGCACGTAAATCCGCCACGAATTTTGATAACTATTTGGTTTCCCATAGAGTCCCCAGACATGTGGCCCGTATTTTTCCATTACTGTTTCTTTTTGAGGTTGTGCCTATTATTTTTTTGGACTTTGAATGGGGTGGTGGTATTGCCATAAAACTGCTGCAGACCCTGTTTGTAATCTCTATGTTGCTCATAACCAAGAATATTTTGAGGAGCACCAAAGACTATCTTCGAAGTAAAGCACGATACAAGGACAAGCCTTTGGATAGTTACATTCAGGTTTTCATGATTTTTGCATGGGTTTTGGGCGGTCTTGCCATTTTTGCCATTCTTACAGAAACTACAATTTGGAAGTTTTTTACAGCACTGGGTGCGGCCTCGGCCATTATATTGTTGATATTTAAAGACTCCATATTGGGGCTGGTGGCGAGCATACAGGTAAGTATCAACGATATGGTACGTATTGGGGATTGGATCACTTTTGACAAGTATGGGGCCGACGGGGATGTTGTGGAAATTAGTCTTGCTACCGTGAAAGTGCAGAATTTTGACAAGACCATAACAACCATTCCTACCTATGCACTTATTTCCGATTCATTTAAAAATTGGAGAGGTATGCAGGAATCAGGAGGGCGAAGAATAAAACGTCCCATACTCATAAGTCAAAAAAGCATACGTTTTCTAACCGATCAAGATATTGATGAGCTTAAGAAGATTGAGCGAGTCAGGCCTTATCTCATTGATCGTATGGATAAAATCAAAACACATAACGAGTCTCATGAAGTAGATAAGACCCTGGCGATAAATGGTAGGAACCTGACTAATTTTGGGGTGTACAGAAAATATATACAGGAATATTTGGAACAACATCCAGCAGTACACAAAGGAATGACGTTGATGGTTCGCCAACTACAGCCTGAGCCTCATGGTATTCCATTGGAAATCTATGTGTTTAGTTCGGATAAGCGTTGGGAAAACTATGAATATATCATGGCCGATATCTTTGATCATCTATTGGCCGCCCTTCCCTTTTTCGGGCTGGAGGTATTTGAATGGCCAACCAGTTTGAGTAAGGAGCAGACCAAACTTTCTTAATAAGGTTGTAGCAGATCTTACGCTTAATTTTTATGGTCATACAAGTCATATCCTTAATCAGTTGTTATGGAACAGAACCATGTTTGAACCTGAATAGCGATAACTTTATTAATGCCATTGTTAGAAATTAAAAAAATAAATCCCGCAAATATTTGATTTACAGGATTTCGTATAATTCAACCTTTTAAAAGTGGAGCCGGAGGGACCAGAACCTATCGCTGAAAACCCTAATAAATAAAGGCTTTTCGGGTTTTTGAAAATTTATGCTCACCGAATAGGTGACTTTCTTTCAAATTCAGTTTAAAATTGTGGAAAAACCCTAGTTTTTTTGAGAGAAATCTGCAATGGCTTTAGAGGTTAAATTTCTAATTTACAGGGCCTCATAGTTTTATCCAATCACTTTTCTTCTTGGTTTTGGTAAAAATCCCTAGGAATGGGGATTTCTTTTAATCAATTATTCAATCAAATTTGACAAAACCAAAAAAAATGAAAACATCTCTTTCTTTAGTTGTTCTTTTGACATGGCTTCCAAACCTTTTTGCACAGGACGAATGTCGAACGCCTGAAAGTCCATTGGAAATTAATCTGATGTCTAATTTGCAATTGGAGCAAACTGGATTTCAATTTTTGATGTCTAGCCAAAATTATGATAGTAATTATGCGATTTATGTCAAATTATATACCTCTGATTTCAATGGAAATTCTGACAAAAAAAAGTTGGAAAGAGCCGATTTCAAGTTGATTAATTATAAGGCCAAGGTTTTTTTAAGTATTGTGCATGTTGCTTTGGAAAAAGTCAATTCTGAAAACCTCCGTTTAGAAGAACTTCAGCGTAGTATTTCTGATTTACGATTATGCGATGTGGAAACTTATAAATTTAAGGTTTTTGTTCAGGCTAAACCTTATGACGCTAATTGTATTAAAACAGTAATTCCTAATCGTGAAGTAGTGCTTAAAAAAAAGAAAGTATTAATTAGTGAAAGGTATCTAATTCCAATGTTTGCTGAAAAAATTGTTGAAGAGCCAACTGATTGCCCTTCAGACTTTTGTTTGTTCGATTCATTTTCAGAAGAGCTGGGTATATTTCGAATTAGACCTCATAATTTTTTTATAGTAGACAGCGAATTTTTCTTTATGGATGGATTAGGGCACATTGTTCGGAGAGAGAATTACGAAGATTATGCATCTGATGGATTATCGAAAGAAGATTTTACTTTAGTAAGAAAGGGAAAAAATATCCCTGGGCCTAGGTGTAAAACAGGACTCAACATAATGCTATGAAATGAGATGGGTGTTTCTTCTAATTGTATTTACATTATGTCAACATCTTAATTCGCAAACTGTACTTGAACAAGTATTTACTCATATCAAAACCCTAGATTTTGAGAGTGCAAGAAGTTTAACTACGTCTGTTTCAGAACAAGAATTGGAGGTAATGTTACTTGACCTGATTTGGATTTTAGAGCATAAGAGAACGAAGCAACTTACTGATATTAATGGTTCAAACTCACAAGAATTTGATTTTGTTAAGTCTATTCGAAAGGCATATCAGGAATTATATAATGAAAATACCAATAGCCTAGGGGCCTATAAAGAATTTTCAAAGTGTTTGTTTTTAGCTGAACAATTGAATAATACTTATTTGATAAAAACAGCATTGATGGGCATGTTAGAACTTCTGCGTCGCGAGATATTCATTGGAAGTACTCAGTTTAAATACTATTTAGATTACTTCAGAAGATTAAAAGGGGATAATACTGACGAAGTGATTTTAATCTTTTATGAAATTATTTTTCAATCCAAGGCGAATGAAAATCTAACCGTAAGTCAAGATTATGATAAAAAAGTTTTAAAGCTTGATTCACTCTTTCGTAAACTGCCAAAAAATCATTCTTATTATCCCTATTACTATCATGAAAAAGGAATTCAACATAAAATCTTAGGTGATTTTAGAAAAGCAGAAATCTTTTATGAAAAAGTTGACAGTATCTCTAAGAATAAATTAAAGTATCAAGACCTATATCAGATCAACTTATGGCAGCTGGCTGATTTAAAGTTTAAAAAAGGTAGAATAGATGAGGCAAAGGAATTTCTTAGATTATCTAGGAAATATTCAAAAGGTCAACGAGATAATTTTTACGATGATAGATTACATGCTTATATTCTCGAAAACGAAAAAAAATATGATTCCGCATATTATTATCTCTTGAAGTCAGTCAATCTAGAGTATAGTTTGGGCTTTAAAAATAGCAGTTTGGAGTCATCTATTCTTGCAGTTGAAAATGAGACAGATAAATTACGTTTAGAGAGCTTCCGTATCGATTCTAAAAGGAGGTATATTCGTAACTGGCTCATCGCAGTCTCAGCCACTTTGATTTTGGGGGTGTGTATTGCAGTTCTACTACAAAAAAATACTGCTAAAAAACGCCAATTAGCAGAACAAGAAGCCATTTTAAAACAGCAACGATTGGATAATCTTCTTAAAGAACAAGAATTGATCAGCATTGATGCTATGATATCTGGCCAGGAAAAGGAGCGTCAAAAAGTGGCCAATGAACTGCACGATGATTTGGGAAGCCTAATGGCAACCATCAAACTTCATTTTGATAATGTTAAGGTTGGTACAAAAGATTCAGCATTGCAAAATGCCCAAAAGCTATTAGAAGAAGCATACCAAAAAATCCGAGGAATGGCCCACAGTAAAAACTCAGGAGTCATGAGTGACCAGGGGCTATTGTCTGCAATTAAAAAGATGGCCCAAACCATAAGTGAAACTAATGCATTAGAAGTTACTGTAGAGGACTTTGGCTTAGGTGAACGTATGGAAAATTCATTGGAACTCTCCATTTTTAGGATGGTTCAGGAGTTGGTGGCCAATGCCATAAAACATGCGGAAGCGTCTAAAGTGAATATTCAGTTGACTCAACATGAAGACAACCTGAACATTATAGTGGAAGACAACCGGAAGGGTTTTGACCTCTCCAATCGAGACAAAAAAAAGCCAGGTATGGGATTGACCAACATTGAAAAACGAGTGGAACACTTGGAAGGGAATTTTACGGTGGACAGTGTACTAGGCAAAGGAACTTCCATTCTAATTGATATACCTGTATGATTTCCGTTGCTATAGCAGAAGATCACCAAGCGTTGATCGATGGTATCCGATCATATGTGAAGTATGAGGATGATATATCAATTATTGGCCATGCCAACAATGGGGAAGAGCTGCTCAAATTGGTACGACTTAAACAACCTAAAGTGGTGCTATGCGATATTCGTATGCCCAAATTAGATGGCATTGAAGCCACCAAGACCATCTTAAAGGAATTGCCCTATACCAAGGTGGTGGCCTTCACCATGTTTGATCAGGATGAAGCTGTAAAACAAATGTTGTCTGCAGGAGCCCAAGGGTATATTCTAAAAAACAGCAGTTTGGAGGTAGTTTTGGAAGCCATTCGAACAGTAGCCTCCGGTAAAACTTATTACGATAAAAAAATACACCTCCCCAATGCCGAAAAGAACAGCACCAAAAGCGTACTTTCTTCTCGAGAGCGGGAAATACTACAACTTATTGCTAAAGGCCGCACCTCCCACCAAATTGCTGATGAACTTTTTATTGGCAAAAGCACCGTAGATACTCACCGTAAAAACATGATTCGTAAACTTGAATTAAGTGGAGCTGGGGAACTGCTTCGTTATGCGGTGGAGAAGAAGTATGACTTCTAATACTTTTTTATTTTCTGATTTTCAATAAAAATACCCTTCAATGGGTATTTTTTTGTTTGGAAGACCTAATTAGGTTAGTAGTATAAAACTAATTAATATGAAAACTGTAATAATGCTTGGATTTTTTATTTTCCCCCCATTGCTTTTAAATGCTCAAGAAACAATTACTGTCAGTGGCCAAGTTGTTGACAGTCAAGATTTACCTCTTGCAGGTGTAAATGTCATAGTCGAAGGAACGACGAACGGTACTCAAACGGATTTTGATGGTAATTATACATTGAATGATGTACCTGAAACTGCCGCTCTTGTATTTTCTTATGTTGGTTTTATGGAAATCAGAAGAGAAGTTAACAGTAGGTCAAGAATCGATATTAAGATGGAAGAAGAAGCCCCTGCGCTTGACGAGGTTGTTGTAGTAAGTATAAGTGCTTCTAGTAGGAATTATTGGGTTGGTGCGAAAGTGGGTTATAACCTTATAGGAGAAACTGACGACAACTTTTTTGTAGGTTCTGCATCCGTCGAAATTAATTTATTAGATAATCTCCCTCGAAAACATTTATTTGGGGTTGTTGGAAATTTAGGGAATTTTCAGTTTAGTGAGTCTGAAGATAATAGTAAGGATATTCAAAAATTAGCTCAATCGGTAAATGGAATTTCACTAGGATTAGGCTACACTCACGAAAGCAACAGAATCCCTCTTACTTACGATTATGATGATCCGTACTTGTATTTTAGACAGTTTGCAAGAATTGGAGTAAGATATAATAGCTTCAAAGACGTTGGAGAAGAAAATGAAACTGTAAACTTTGCACAGTTTGTCATAAATAGTGGTCTTGAACTTGAACTATACGGTTTTAAAAATGGCGGTGCACTTTCTTTTTCCTCTGGGTTGTCACTCTATATATTCGACAACTCACTTTATAAACAACTATTTGAAGAAGAAAAAAGTAGTATTCTCACGTTTGATGCTACAGTTACATTGCCGTTATCTAAATCATTAGGTCTATTTGTTAATGGAACTTTTGCCCGGAATACCTCGGCAGCGTTTATTTTGGGCCTGGTTGTTAAACCTGATTTAGAGGGAAAAAATAAGACTTTAAATGATTGAAAAATGGCCTAAACCTAAAAACCAATTGTTGATTATCTATTATTTAGCAAGAGCTCAATTTAGATTCTCCTAGACGAGATAAGAATACCAGTTGTTTTGTGGCCTAACAATTTTTGTCTATTAGATTATCTGGACAGAGCTGATCCCATTTTTATATTGGAGAAAAACAATTTAAGGTCTGCGGGAAGATTGTTAAAAAAACTACTCCAGAGACTTACTGCATGATATGTTTTGCAAGCCGAACATAAGAGAAGTTGGAGAACTTCTCGAACACATCTAAAAACGCACATAACCGTTAACCCCTATTTAACTCGTTGATTCTGAGTAAATATACCTTTGAATGGGTATGTCTTTGTGTTTGAATCTAAAATAGATTTGAGGTAACGAATCATAAAAATTAAAATCATGAGAAAAAGTATTACAATTCTGATTTTTTTGTTGCCCGTCATGGGTCTAGTTTCCTATGGGCAAGATAGCCCCTGTTTACCACTGCTCAAAGATGGTCTTTATAAATATGTGATGACCACTAGAACAGCTTCATTTAATGGCGATTTGAAATCATATTTTGAATCAGCCACGTTCAAGGAAGATTTTAAGTCGGGTAAATGGAATCTTGGGGTAAATGGAATTATCCCAGTTGCAGAAACCGGCTTAATGTCTGAAATAGGTCTTGAATTTGGGTCCTCTGAAGACAAGATAAATCAATTTCAGCAAAGTATAAAAGAAGCTAAATCCATTCAAATTAATGAGAGATTTTATCAATCAACGGTAACGGCAGTTCCAGATGTTGGATTAGCAAAGGCATATGTCGAATGCATTAGGGGGGTTGATAAGAAGGGATTCATTGTGAAAAGTGTAAATGAGACTCCCAACAATGTAGTTTTTAATATTGGCTATACTAAAAGGCTAAACGCAGATCCCATGCCAACTGTAAAAGATTTTAGGATAATAGGTAGTACTAATATACTTCAAGGATTGAAGCAGGGAGATAAAGTGACTGATCAATTTAGCTTGTCATGCGAAAGGTATCCAGAAAACGGTCTTATTCTTTCAATAAATACTGATCGTGAAAATCTTGTCTATGTTGTGGAGGCTAGTGATTCCGGGTTTGGAAAAGAGTTCCCTATAGGGTCGGTACTTACAACAGTTTTAGACTGGAACAGCTTCTCACAAATTACTGAGGATAAGCCCTCAAGCGAATGGGATGCAAAAAAATCAAAATGGGCCCCAGCCGATGGTAGGAGTGTGGCATCTTCAAAATATCAAAGAAAAATCGGCAAAAACAACGTTCCTGATTTAAGAGGGGTTTTTCTTAGAGGGCTCAATAAATTTGATCCATTTGAATCTACTTCAGTGGCGGATGTACAAAAAGATCCTGAAGGAGAAACGAGAGTAGCTGGGGAATTTCAGCCGGATATATTCAAGTCTCATTTCCATACAACCGAAAAGCTAACTTTAGGACATAAAGATCACGGTTATGATCCCCCCGCCGAAGATCTTGACCCTGGGGGATGGGCTGGTTATAAGAGGCTCAAAACAGATTCAAAGGGAGGGCTTGAAACTAGACCCAAAAACGTTACTGTTTTTTATTATGTGCGAATTAACTGAATTCTTTTGTTTAGAGAAAGATGTTAAGAGTGTATGCTATTTTAATTGTAATAGGTAAAATTATTAAGCTTAAATTAGGAAGCTCATCAACTGTGATGAGCTTTTTCTAATTAAGAAGCCAACTCATAATCCTTGATCAAAACATCGGCAGGGATTTTAAGGTACTCGTTAAACTTACTGTAAGTGTCCCTTAATTAGCTACAGTTTTTATTCTTATTTTTTGATAAAAAAAGAAAATGTATGAACGATTTTTTGCCCTATGCATTTTTTTAGCGGGGATAGGGATTGTCCCTGGACATCATGGTTCTTAGCATCCATATGGCGGTCCATACCCCCAACACAAGGAAGGAGATACTGACAAAGACCAAGGGAGCCGTATAAAAGGCATCGAGTTCATACAGGTACCAGGAACAGACCAAAAGGAGAAAGCCGATGATCGATCTTCCAAGGTAACGCTCCAACCGGCCCCCTTGTACCGTACGCCCGGCCCTGGACTTGGCCACCCCATCGATAAGCCTGTCCGTGAGGCCATCGGATGGCCGTTCCAACCCTTTTCTTTCCAATAGTCCGATGATCTCTTTTTCCGTGATCTTTTTCCTGTTCATAATAAACTGTCCTTTTCGTTGCCCAACAATCTTTCCAGCTCTTCCTTGATTTTGGTCCTGCCCAGGGCCAGGCGCATCTTGATGGCCGATCGTTTGAGCCCCGTGACCTTGGAGATCTCCGATATGGGGCGCCCGCCCGAGTAGTACAGGGCGAACAACGACCTGTCCGTTTCACACAGCAGCTCCATGGCCCTGTCAAGGTACGCGATTCTGTCCCCGTCCACCAGGTCTTCCCATCCGGCGTTCCCTTGGACCGGTGTCCGTGCCTGGGACAGGTCCCCGCCGCGGCCGTCGTCCGTCCTTCTCCCCCGTACCTTGTCCAAGGCGGTATTGTGGACGATCCTGTACAGCCATGTGGAGAACCTGGCCGATCTCCTGAACCTTTCAAGTGAGGAAAAGGCCTTTATAAAGGCATCCTGTACGACCTCCTCGGCGTCCTCTTTGTTGAGGGTGATCCTCACCGCTATGGTATAGGCCATGGCCGAGTGCCTCCCCACCAGATCGGCGAGGGCCCGCTGGTCGCCATTGATGGCCCTCTGGAGGAGCCCGTTCCCCTCTTTGTTGTCCCGTTTGGTCCGCATTCCCCTGTTTGACGGTAATTTTTACCGGCCGGTCACATTTTTTATCGATTTTTTGTGACCGCTTGGGGCGATTTCCCGTCCAATAGGTAAAATACACCAAAAAAAAGAACCATGAAAGTTACGTCAGCAGCACTCTTTATCGCCATCGCCCTTGTCGTCTTCGGCATATCGTATTATTATATCACCACCCGTCACAGGGAACGGATGGCCCTATTGGAAAAGGGGCTCCCAAAGGACCATTTCAAGGGCAACGCCCATTACCTGCCCTTGGTGCTCACCCTTGGGATCCTGTGCATCTCCATCGGGCTCGGTACCCTGCTGGGACGGGCCTTGGACAACCTTGGCCTCTGGGATTTGGGCCACCTCGTGTACGTTGTCGCCATATTCCTCTCCATGGGATGTGGACTTTTGCTGTCCCATGCCCTGCTCAAAAGGATACGGGACAAAGAGTGACCTAGGGAACAAGGCGAAAAATTCGGATGAACATCGATCAAAAAAACAATACCATGAGAATCAAGAAAATAATTTCAATGGCACTGTTGTCCCTTTCCCTATCGGTCTGGAACGGTGGCGCACAGGAATATGCCAATGCCTTGGACGGACTGGTGGGCGAACTATCGGCCACCACGGTCGGAGGGACGGTACTGGTGTCCAAGAAGGGGGAGGCCGTCTACAGAAATTCCTTTGGGGCGGCGGACCTGGAGCTTGGGGTGGGGATGCGCCCGGAGCATGTGCTGCGGATAGGCTCCCTGACCAAACAGTTCACTGCGGCCGCCATCCTAAAACTGGAAGAGGAGGGGAGGCTGTCCATAGGGGACGATATCACGGAATATATCAAGGACTATCCCGATGGACACGGGATCACCGTGGCCCATCTGCTCTCCCATACATCCGGTATCGCCAACTATACCGATATGCCGGAACTAAAAGGGGACATACGAAGAAAGGACCTTTCTCCCGGAGAGCTCATGGCCCTGTTCAAGGATGCCCCTTTGGACTTCGCCCCAGGAACGGGCTTCAAGTACAGCAATTCCGGATATATCCTATTGGGGATGATCATCGAGGCCGTTTCCGGGACCACTTATGCGGACTATCTGGACAAGACCTTCTTCGGTCCCCTTGGGATGGACAAAACCCGTTATGATGACACTTCCGGGATAATCATCGACAGGGTGCCCGGCTATGACAGGGAAAAGGGGGGGTACAGGAACACCGATTACCTGAGCATGGCCATTCCCTATGCGGGCGGTGCACTGCTCTCCACCGTAGACGACCTATCGGTCTGGAACAAGGCCGTCATGGGACATGGGATATTGGGCCGTGGGGCCGTGGGAAAGGCCCATTCACGGTACGTGCTGGACAATGGAAAGGGAATCGACTATGGCCTTGGATGGCGGCTGGGCAACGTACAGGGCAGTCCGAGCATAAAGCACGGGGGGTCGGTCAACGGTTTTACCTCGTTCGCCCTTTACCTGCCGGAAGAGGAAGTCTTCGTGGCGCTACTGACCAATTGTGGCTGTACCTGGCCGATAGAGGACATCGCATCGAAAATGGCGGCCGTGGCCATGGGGCGGCCCTACGAGCTCGGGAGCGTGGAGGTTCCTGCCAAAAGTTTGGAGCGCCTACAAGGGGAATACCTTTCGGACCAAGGGGTCCTGCGTACCATACGATTGGAGGACGGAACGCTCCTCTATTTTGGGAAGGGAGGCGAAAAGACGCGGTTGCTGCCCCTTGGGGACAACAGGTTCCGGTTGGACGGTACCCTGTCCATCCTCGATTTTGGTGACGGCCAGGGAAACGGTCCGCAGGGATTCGTCACCCATGGCCTGTACAGCCCCGTCCACTGGGAACGTACGGCCACACGCATCAAGGCCTATAGGACCGTGCCACTGTCCAAGCGGGACCTGGAGAGGTACGGGGGGGATTACAAATTCCCCAATGGCAGGGTGTTCAAGGTCGTTTCGGAGCAGGACAGGATGTACGGACAGATGGGCAGCAACAGGGAGGAGATAAGGCACCTGGGAGGCGGACGCTTCCATGCGGTCGGTATCGATGCGCTACTGTTGTTCACCGCAGGGCCCAATGACAAGATCAATGGGCTGACCATTGTCCAGAAAAATGAAAAGAAAGCCGTAAGGGTACGATAAGGGTTAAATGTCACATGAAATGAAAACAAGTAAGACAGAACAGAACATACAAGGGGTCGGCATCCTGGTCATTCTCACCTTGTTGCTGTCCGCCCTGGACATATCCAAGGCCCATGCCCAACAGCGACCTGACCACACCGTATACACGATGGACTACATGGTCGACCTACCGAATGGATATGGCAACCACAAGGACAGGAAATGGCCATTGGTCGTATTCCTCCATGACCGGAAATCGACCCCAGTAAACCGTGCAGGGCCCAAAACGGCCAACACCGTTGATGGCGATGGCCCAGCTCCCCCTTTTGTGGTGGTCTCCCCATCGCGAGGTGGCAGGCCATGGAACATGGGCACCCTCAATCTGTTGCTCGACAAGGTCATGGGGGAACACTCCATAGACGCCGACAGGGTCCATCTCGTGGGCCATGGGGTCTGGGACTGGGCCTTTACCGACCCCGAAAGGTTCGCTTCCCTGACCGTATTGTCGGAATGCCCGAAAAAGCGGCATTGGGGCGATGCATGGCGCTTGCGGAACATGCCCATCCTGATGGTCAAGGGCAATGGACCCGAAGATTCCTGCCAAGGTAAAATGGCGCGTTGCCTTTCGGGGCACAACGGCAAAGTGGATTTTCTTCCTTCCGGGGATGAACTTGATATGCAAGGGCTATATGGTTGGCTCAAAGGAAAGGACAGGAAGGCGAATGCACCAAAACTTGTTTTGCCACGGGAGGGACTGCTCCGGGAGTACGAGGGGAGATATGCCTTCGACGGGGACACGTTCACCATTGCCATGGACAAGGGCCGGTTGATGATCGGCAGGGGAAATGGGGGCAGCCGTGAACTGGTGGCCGAATCGGACACCACCTTTCTGTTCGCCAACAACCCTTTTGCGGGACTGACCTTCACCCGTGGTGCCGATGGCAGGGTGGACGGCTTTGAGATATTGCCCAGCAGCGATAAAAAGGGGGTCAAAGTGGATTGACCATTCCCCGACTTAAAATGATCTAAAGAAGAACCAAATGAACAGATACCTAGCAAGGGCAATGGCCCTTATCTTTTGCTCCGTCCTGTGTAGGGCAGGGGCGCAATCGATCGAGAAGCAATTGGAGATCCGTACCGATTTCCTGATATATACCCCCAAAGGCTATCAAGAGGGACCGGACAGGAAATGGCCCCTATTGATCAACCTTCACGGGGCCGACCGCAATGTGGACATAGAAAATATCCACCATGCCTATCTTCCTTACCTGATCGATTCCGGCAAGGAACTTCCCATGGTGGTGGTCAACCCGGTGTGCAACAAAAGGCGGTGGAACGTGGACGAACTCGACCATATGTTGGATGAGATCCTTGAAAGGTACAATGTGGATCCGGACAGGGTGTACCTGAGCGGCTTCAGCATGGGCGGGTACGGTACATGGGACTGGGTGTTCCAGGACCCCGGACGTTTTGCGGCCATCTCCCCCATAGCGGGCTGTGCCTACCCTTCCGACCTTGAGAGGGCCTGGCGGGTGAGGAACGTCCCCATCTGGATCATCCATGGGGAGAGGGACACCACCGTGGAGATAGGGTGCAGCCATGAGGCGGTGGAGGCCCTTGATCGGTACGGTGCCGATGTGAGGACGACCTTCCATCCGGACATGGGCCATGAGTTGGAGGAGATATGGGGTGGTACGCTGACCGATGATGACTGGTACGGATGGTTGCTGGCCCAGGACAGGGGGTACAACAAGGCCCGGGGAATTCCCCTGGACAGAAAAATGCAAGGACGGTATGTGGGGACCTATAGGGCCATAGGGGAACAAGGGGCACGGATAGAGATCTTTCGAAGAAAGGGGCGGCTCCATGCCCGTCTGGGAAAAGCGGAACATCCCATCCATGCCGAGTCCGGCACCCTTTTCGCCGTGGGGGAGGACCCGGCCCTGGCATTGGAGTTCAGGATGGAAAGGGGGAAGGTCGTTGGGTTGGATTTTCTTGGGATGGAGCGAATTTTTCTTCAAAGAATCGAATGAACGATATGGAATGGGGAGTAAGGGCAAAAGGATACCCAGACCTGGTTTTTCCTGTGTGCCATAAAGTCACGGTCCAATATATTGGGTGCTATCGGATAATCGTGTTTGCTGTCTGTGGTGGCCCTGAACCTCCTCTATCTTTTGGCGAAAAGCCTGTTGGCCTTTATTATTCTGGCCACCCTCGACCTTGAGGCCAGATATTCCCTTTTCAAGAGCTCCTCCCTGATCCTTGGTGCCCCATAACTCCCGAAGCTGTCCTTGAAAATACCATGGATGGCCACTGTCTGGGCCTCGTTCTCGAGCCACCTTTTGAAAGGGCCTCGGTTCAATCAATTGTAATACCCGCCTGACTCGTTTCTTGTTCCATTTATGGCCTTCCAGTCTTATCCGCTGATAGAATTTGTCCTGCCTTCCCTTGGCTTGGCCACGGAAAGTTCCAGCAACTTTTCGATTACCTCACTGTCATCTTTCACAAAGCGGTAATAGTACATCGTTTTTGGGAACGTCAATGTTCTGCAGACCCCGGTGATGCTTACCCTTTAATATTCCCTCAGGTAGGCCACCATGTTTTTTCTCTCACCGGAGCCTACCACTTTTTTGAGAGCACGTCCTTCAGCATCTTGTTGTCAAGGGCCATGTCCGCATACATCTGCTTGAGCTTGCGGTTCTCCTCCTCAAGTTCCTTCAGGCGCTTGAGCTCGAGGCTGTCCATCCCCGAATATCGTTTCTTCCAATTGTAAAATGTGACCTTGTGGATACCCATCTCCCTACAGATCCAGTCCACTTTGACCCCTGATTCGTACTGCTTGATGCAGGATACGATCTAGCTCTCGGTAAACTCGGTTCTCTTCATAATACCTGACTGTTAAAATTAAACTTTTTGTCTAACTCCAACCAGTCCGATTTTTTTTGGGAGGGTTACATATATAAGAGATAAAGGACACTAGGGAAGAAATCATAGAAATGAGATTCTCAAAAACTTCTACTGTAAGTTTCATGCTATATAATGTCTAATTCTAAAATATAGAGGGAGAAATTATGAATGAATAGTTGTACGGCTTTGGAGGAATTGTATACTGCTTATGAACCTTTCTGCCCCATGAGGTATCACCGCCAACGCCCATTTGTAGATAATCAATGTTCCACTGTACCGTTTCACCAATCCTAATGTCGGCACCATGCCTTTTGGTCACCGGAACAAGTCCCGATGCAGATTCCCCACCATCTGTATCAGGGTCAAAATCCAATTCGGTCATGGCAAATGGCCATACACTTGCATTTAACAATGTATCACCTGTAATCCTTATCGAGAGATCATCGGCTTGTAACTCCATCCACCTTACAGCCGTTTTATTGCCCGTTTCCTGGGGTCTCGGATAACGATGGAATTGGTCTGAAACTTTCCCGGAATACAAGCCAATTTTCAGACCTGTTTGCCTATCCCAATAACCTTCCAATGGACCTTTACCATACCAAGAAACATTATTGAACTTTTTTGGAAGTGTTAAATAAAGCCCTAGTCGAGGAATGTTTGGTAAGTCTTTTATAGTGGGAGAGAACTGATAATTTAAAAACAACGCACCGTTGGCCATTAATTGATACCGAACCTTGACATCGGCTTGATTTTTCGGTAAATGATATTGTACCGTATACAAAACAGAATTATCACTGACCCATGGCTGCTCAATCAGCTCCGGCTTAAGATCGTAGCTGGCATCTCGCCATGTTTTTGCCCATTCATCCATGCCATTTCCCAAATCATTATCGGTTGGTGGTCGCCAAAAGTTTGGACGTATTGGCATTTCTGTTAGGTTTTGCCCTTTAAATTTCCATGAAACAATCTCCCCATTTTTGGTGTCTAACGTAAAGGAAGTCCTCGTGTTGGTTATTTTAATGGTTTCTTCCGAAGTTTCTATTGTAAATGTATCATCAATTGTATTTAATGGAAAGGAAGTTTCTCCCTGTTGCAATACAAATTGGTCCCATCCTATTTCAAAACCTTGTTCCATGAATGTTGTAGGTCTATCCTGAAGTAAACTCACTTCCAATATATATTCTCTTTTGGGTTCTAAGCTTTTTGGGAGGTTTCGCAATACTATTTTTTTTCTTGCTTGTGGGGGAATTTCAATGGTCATACCTGTTTCTTCATGGATTATCTTTCCATCTTCCAACAAGCGAATCCCAATGATTTTATCCGAGAAATCTGCAAACAGGTTTTTATTTACTATCTCTAGAAGGTTATTCCCAAGATAATTAAACTGTACTGGTTCATACACCTTCTTTACTTCGGTTAGATGCGGATGTGGGTTACGGTACGGATCAACCAGGCCATTATTCAAAAAGTTGCCATCTGTTGGTAGGTTCGGATGGTAGTCCTGTCCGTACGCCAAATATGGCTTTCCATTTTCATCTTTATATTCCAAACTTTGGTCTGCCCAATCCCAAATATAGCCACCTTGTAGGTTGGGATATGTTTCTATGATATTCCAATAATCTTGAAGATTGCCTACGGAATTACCCATGGCATGGGCATATTCAATCATAATGGATGGTTTGTCCACATTGGATTCCCCATGATCGATAAGGTACTCTGGCTTGGGGTACATGGGGCAATAAATATCTGTGTAGCTATCCTTTCCAGCAGGCTCATATTGAACAATTCTGTTGTCATCCTTATCCTTTAGCCATTGATAGGCTGTCTTAAAAATTGCTCCTTTACCAGCTTCATTCCCCAACGACCAAGAATATATGGCAGGGTGGTTTCTATCCCTATAATACATGCGTTCTATTCTAGCCATGTGAGCAGGTAGCCAACTCATCTCGTTTCCTATTTGGGTGCTATCGTCAATGGCCAACGGATGACTTTCTATATTGGCCTCATCAATCACATAAAGGCCATATCGATCGCAAAGCTCTAACCAATATGGATCATTCGGGTAATGCGAACTCCGAACGGCATTAATGTTGTTCTGTTTCATCAATCTAATATCCTTCTCCATACTCGATTTAGAAACCACGTGCCCGGTAAATGGGTCTGTTTCATGTCGATTGACCCCTTTTATTTGTATGGCCTTTCCATTAAACAAAACCTGTCCATTTTTTATTTCAACACTTCTAAAGCCAATCTTGGAAATGATATATTGATTGTTCCCTACTTGTGCAGTATCTTCCAAAGCAATCTTAAGCCGATACAACTGTGGAAGCTCTGCAGACCATTTTCTTACGTTTTCCATGACCTTGTTAAAAACTACAGGGACTGTTTCTCCTTTTGATATTTCAACTATGCGTTTTGTTTGAAATAGGGAAGACTTCCCATTCAGCATCTCAAAAGTCAGGGTTCTGGTCGCTCTTTCATTGGAATTGTTTTGAAGCCATAAGGTATCCACTAGGATTCCATCTGTATAAGAATCGTCCAAATTGGTGTAGGTATAATGGTCTTTTATGTAAACCTTAGGTTGTGTATATAGGTAAACCCCACGTTCAATACCACTCATGCGCAGCATGTCCTGGCTTTCCAGATAACTAGCATCGCTCCAGCGAAACAATTGCAATGCAATGATATTTTTTCCCTCCGTAACATAGTTGGAAATGTTGAATTCTGCAGGTGTTTTACTTCCTTGGGAATACCCCACATACTTACCGTTTACATAGGCATACATAGCAGATTTAACGGCTTCAAAATGTAAAATCATGTCTTCTGATAAAAAATCTGCTGTTAATGTCACCTCTTTTCTGTAGGTGCCCACAGGATTATAATCGGTAGGTGCATCGGGCCATTTGGTGTCAAATGGATAGCGTTCATCCAAATAAATAGGGTGGTCATATCCTTCTATCTCCCAATTGGATGGCACGGGAATAGTATCCCATTCACTATCATCGAACGAGGTATTGTGAAAAGTCAATGGCCTTTTCTTGGGATCTTTTACAAAGTGGAATTTCCATTCTCCATTCAAATCCAGAAAGCGTTTGGAATCTTCTTTTTGCACTATAGATTGGGATTCAAAAGCAAAAAAATGAGCTCTCGGAGGCAATTTGTTTTCTTCAAAAATAGTATGGTCAAAATGGTTTGCCTGCTTACCGACTTTCGGTAATTCCGCAGGTTGGCAACCCAATAGGCAAACACCCAAAAGTGCAATATAACTATATTTTAAGCTCATTTAATTTACTTGTTTTTGTGTAGTTGCATAAAATCCTCACCTAGAATTTTTGCTAAATACATAATCAATTCTTCTGCATTGGCCCAGGTAAAAACCATCGGGGGTTTTATTTTGAGCACGTTATGGTCTGGGCCATCACTACTCATTAATATACCGTGGTCTTTCATCCGGTTGATTAAATAATCGGTTTGGGCGGCCAATGGATTTAAATTGGCATCTACCAATTCAAAACCGAGAAAAAGCCCTTGCCCACGAACATCGCCAATAATGGGAAACTGCTCTGATAGTTTTTGCAATTGGGCCTTTAAAAAGTTGCCAACGGTCAATGCGTTTTCTTGTAACCTCTCGGTTTTTACGGTATCTAAAACAGCCATGCCTATTGCGCAAGACACCGGATTACCGCCAAACGTATTAAAGTATTCCATACCGTTGGCAAACTTTTCCGCAACCTCAGCAGTACAAGCTACCACGGCCAATGGATGCCCATTGCCCAACGGTTTGCCCATGGTAACGATGTCTGGAACGACATCATACAATTGAAAGCCCCAAAATGTATTACCGGGTCTTCCACATCCTACCTGTACTTCATCGGAAATACAAAGTCCGCCTGCATTTCTAATATGTTCATAGGCTTTGGGCAAAAAGTCCTTTGGTAGTTCTATTTGCCCACCACAACTAATAATAGGTTCTACAATAAGTGCACCCACGCCTCTGCCTTTTTCATGGATTACATTGACTTGATTCTTAACCTCTTCCGCATATTTTAGTCCTGAATCTTTTCCTCTATATATTCCTCTAAAAGCATCAGGAAGTGGAAAAATATGGGTGTGCTCTGGAGCCCCATTGCCACCTCTGCCATCAAATTTGTACGAGCTTATATCAATACACATGTTGGAGTTACCATGATACCCTACCTCCGAGGCAATGATATCTTGCTGTCCGGTAGCGGCTTTTACCATTCGTATGGCCAGTTCATTGGCTTCACTGCCCGAATTCACAAAATGCAAAACGCTCAATTCTTTGGGTAGGGTTTCCAAAAGCGCTTGGGCCAATTTCAGGATATTTTCATGCAAATACCTAGAGTTGGTATTCAGAAGGGCCATTTGCTCTTGGCCGGCTTTAACTACATCTGGATGCTCATGCCCCACATGGGCCACATTGTTTACTGTATCCAAATATTTGTTTCCATATTGATCAATAAGGTACTGACCAGCTCCTCTGACCATTTTTATGGGGATGTTATAACTTAAACTTAGGCTTTTTCCTAGGTATTTTTTTCGCTGTTGCACCAATTCTTTATTGGAAATAGCCTTTGTAGGAAATAAGCCTTCTAACTTGAACAATGCATTGGGGTCTGGGCAAATACTTTTCCAGGTATCCAACTCCCGATAGTATGCCACACCTGGAAAATCCTTTTTATTTCCCAAAAGGGAAAGCATAACCTGAAAGTGCAAGTGGGGCGACCAGTTTCCGTTTTCTGCCGTGCTGCCCAAACACCCGATACGGTCTCCCTTTTGAAGTTTTTGGCCCATCACCAAACCCAAGATAGATGTAGGGGACAAATGCCCGTAGAGCGTATAAAACGAAAAGGCTTTTGCCTGATGTTTTAGTACAACAAGACCACCATATTCCTTATCTCCTTTATTGTTTTCTGCAATAACTACTTCGCCATCCATCACCGTATGAACTACGGTACCTTCAGGCAGCCAAAAATCCACACCAAGATGTATGGTACGGCTTTCCTTTCCGTAATTTCCTACCCTGTCATATTCAGGTGAGGTGTATACCGTACGTGGCTCCAGGTAACCTCCTGCCGGAACACGATCTGGATGTTCTTCCAGTAGACGTTTTATCCTAAAATCAAAGAAGGGTACATCTTCAAAATCCTGTTGATGCCCCAACCATTTGCTGGATACGCTCAAGTCCAAGGCGTGTACCTTGAATCTATTTACTGTTGGAAACAATTGTGAAAGCTCAAAAGCATTTGACTTGGTCCAATGCGCAAAAGTTTTCTGATTAGGGTGGGGTGGAAATCCACAGGCTTGCCTAAAATTGAAATGGGCAAAATCTGGCGGAATTAGATACCATTTCCTCAACACCTCCCAAGCGGGTTTTTCACTAATAAGCAAATAGGCATTATCTGGTTCTTGTATTTTGTTTAAGGCAGATTTGGTTACGGAAATCGCCAATCGCATGGCAATTATGTCATAAAGATGAACCAATTCTTCTTCCAACAGTGGGAAGGATTTGTGATAACCCGCTACCAAGGGCAAGGCAGCATCCAGAGGGTCATTATGATGCATGATGGCATATGCGCAAGCCACTGCCAGGTCATTTACGGTTTGTGTATATATGGCATCACCAAAATCTATGGCTGTTTTTACTTGTGGACGTAATAAATCTTCGGAAACAATGACATTGTTATCATTGGCATCATTATGTACTATACTTTTCCTTAATTGACCATATGATTCTTGTTGAACTTCAAACCTTTGTTGAAAAAAGGTGAGGATTTCTTTTTCTCTTGGCGGAAACAATTCCAAATGCTGCTTGGTCCATAGTGATTGGGCTACATCCCATTCAAAGACCCGATGCGCGCTAGGATGGTCAAAATCTTTTAAAGCATTTGTTAATTTTCCACATAGTTCCCCCAAGCTATGACGAAGAGTATTGGTATGTGGATTTACCTGACTCCAAACCCTGCCGTCTACCCAAGTAAGCATACGTATATTACGTTGCCTTCCGGCACCATCCACGAATGTTGTCATGGCATTCCCGGCCATGTCCGCCACCACTTTTGGAAATGGGGCTTCTTCTCCATTGCCAGTTATATGCAGCAGTATTCTTTGTTGAAAATCCAGATAGCCGGTTTCGGCATCTGGTCTGGAAATTTTTAAGATATAGTTGCTCTTCTTCGTTGTTATTTTAAAATTAAAATCAACTTCGCCCGGCAATGTCGTTGCCTTGCCTGATACACCGTATTTTTCAAAGGCCAGCTTTGCGGCTTGTTGAGTGCTGATTTGTAAATCTTTGTAATTCATTTTATTCTTTCATTAACAACATGATGATATGGGCCGCACTCCAACTAAAATTTTTGGCATACAGCCCTTTCCCGGTCAAGGGATGGTAGTTTTCTCGAATGGAGACTCCTTTTTCCATGACTCCTTGTGCACCTTCCAAGATTTGTACGGTTGCCTTGTGTGCCTCCGCTTCAAAACCATAATTTTTTAATCCTTTTACGCCAAAATAGGACTGATCTAACCAATTGGGCCCTCTCCAATACCCGTTTAGGGGATCAAACTTTGGATGATCTTTTGCCATGGTTTGAAAAGGCACCTTGACGTAGAACTTTTCTGGATCCATCATCTTGTTTTTTATGGTGGTGGCTTGGGCCTGGGTAGCAACTTTGGCCCAAAGGGGAATCCAACCCTCGCTACCCGCTCCTTGTATGAAGTTTTTTCCGGATAGGTCCGTATCATAAAACCAGCCATCCACTTCATTATAAAATTGCTTTTGAATTTTGGATTTTAACACTTCTGCTTCGGTCATATAAGTTTCATGATCGGATGGTATGCCTATAGCTTTTGCCAATTCAGCTAGGTACATCTTCTCCGCATACAGGTAGGCGTTAAGATCCACACTTTCTTGATTCATGGAATATGCGCCCTCACCATTTTTGACCATTTGGGTAGCATCAAATCGAATGGCATTATCCATACCACTTTCCCATTTTGCCGCCAGTACCGTACCATCCGTAGAACCATATTCGCAAATACCGTCTTGGTCATGATCCCTTTTGGCATACCACCATTGATGGTATTTCTTTAGTTTGGGATACATTTCCTTCAAAAATTCCTCATCCGGGTCTTTTTCAAAAACCTTGTGCACGGCCCAAGCAGACAGGGGTGGTTTGGTGTCCCTTAAGTTGTGTGGTTCAATTGTGGTATCACGATATACACAATCTACAATAAAACCATCGTCCAGTTGAAAGTCATACATGGCTTTTATTTGTTCTTTGGCCAAATCCGTATTGAAATAGGAAAGCCCTACTGCATGTTTCCAAGAATCCCAGGACCAGAAACCGTGGAACCATCCATAATGGTAACTAGGAAACAGCCCTTGGTGTTTTAATTCGCCAGCAGCTACTCGCCAATTGTTCTGTAGGGTCAGCAGGGTTTTTGCCAAGACCTCGGCATATCGATCATCCTTGAATTTTGTGTCTGCACTTTGCAGTAAAGTGCTTAATTGGTGTTCCTTTTCATGGATACGTTTTTTAAGGACGGTATCAAAATTTACCGTGACCATTCGGTCTCTTTCCTTTGACCAATCGTACTCTGGAAAGATAAAGCTTTGTGCCACCAATGATTCTTTTGAAGTGTTGGGCGCCAATGTCAGATGTTGTTCAGCAGTAGTGTAATGTAAACGATCTACCTGTTTTATTGCAGTCTTGGCATTCAAAAACCGTATATGGCCTTTTGCATTGGTATGGTCCGAGACCAATTTAAGGCCTTCATCATTATGAATGAGTTTGATTCCATTGGAAAAAAGCTTGCCAGAATACTGCAAGGCAATCGTTATCGGTTTTTGAGACACGTTGGTCAATACAGTTTGTTGAATTGCGGTATGGGGTGAAAGGTATACCAGTTTTTGGGTAACCGAAAGCACCTCACCTTCATATTTCTGTTCTAAATGGCTGGCATAGCTATTCTGGATGGTTTCAGTTGGATTCCAACTACTGCCATCTGATAAAATAATCTCTAATTGTGCCAGAGAATTTCCGGACCAAACACCATTCTGTTGTGTCATTAAAAAGGGCCCGGTAAATCCTAAGTTACTCGTCGTAGCAGTTGGCAATCCATAGGCAAACCAAGCACCTTGGTCCGAGAACATGAGCATATCCCTTGAACCCGGGTCATCTGGATTTCCTGTAAAATCCAATATGTTTTTTGAGTAGCGTAGTGTGCTGTTATTTGGGTTGGTTGTTTTGGGATTGCTTTCACACCCTAATGCAAAAATCAAAACCAAGCCCAAGAGTAGGGTAGTGCAGCGGCAGAATAAATTAGAAACAAAGCCCATTGTTGATCATTAAGAGATTAATTACAATTAATTTCTGTCAACAATCAATTTACACAATTTCGGTACAGAAAGGGAAATCTATAAAATGGACACCGCAAGGTAAAAAAATAAAATGGTTTTGTAGTGAGCCGATTAAAAATCATCAGGGTTTATTGATTTTTGATGTAAAAATTTTGCAAATCATAAAAATTTGTATTGTTTTTGTGTTAAATTATCATTTTTCAACTGAGGGTTGAATTGAATGATTAGTTTGGTAGTCTAATGAAAATTGGGAACAGTTTTGGATTCTCTTTCAGTTTTTCGGGAAATTCAACGAAAGAACCATTTTGTCTTTAAGCGGTTTTTTGAGGACACCTATGAAGATTTGGTCCAATATGCGGACAGCTATCTTTTTGAAAAATCAACCAGTGAGGATATTGTTCAGGAAGTGTTTATCTGTCTGTGGGAAAATGCATCCCAAATGGACATTAAGACGTCATTTAATTCGTATCTCTTCTCCATGGTACGAAACCGCTGTTTGAACCACCTTAAAACCATAAAAATTACGGACGGTGCCAAGGTTTTGGATATTCAGCATTTGATCAGCACTGAATATGAACTGGATGTTTTTTCAGAAGAGGATCAATTGATCATTCACAATCAAGTGCTTAAAGTTGTAGAAATGTTACCTTCAAAAATGCAGCGTATCGTTCGCATGAAATACATAGAAAACTACAAGTACGTGGACATCGCGGAAGAATTGGGCATTTCGGTAAATACGGTAAAGACCCAACTAAAGCGCGCCAAGCTCAGAATAGCGCAACAATTGATTACCGTGATTGCTGTTTTGCTTACCAAATAGGGTTTGTGGATTGCTGATTTGTCTTTTTTTTAACCTCTTTTTTAAATTTTAATCAATTTTTTGTCACCCTTTTTTATGATTTGATTGTCTTACTTATGAGACACGATCAAATCGAATGGAATTTAAACTTATACTTAAGAAGTTGAACAACTCCCTTTCCAAGGAGGAAACAAAGATTTTTGATGCATGGATTGCTGAATCTGAATTGCACCGAAATTATTTTGAAAGGGTCAAGGAAGGCTATTTAAAATCACCTGAATCTGTAGATATTGATGCGGGTTGGTCCAAGCTGAGCTCTAAGCTGACCAAAGAACGAAAAAAACGCCCATACTTCAAGTATGCTGCAGCAGCTGCAATTTTACTGCTCATGTCTTTCCCGTTCTGGTTGAAAGAAACACAACAGCAGGTTCCTGCGCAACAAGTGGTGGAAAAGAAAATTGAGGTTGGTACGGACAAAGCCACATTGACCTTGGAAGATGGGACTGAGATTGCCCTTGAAAAAGGAGGCTCGTTCAGTCGTAATAATGTACACAGCAATGGCGAACAACTGGTTTATAAAAATGATACGGATAAACTCAATACCCAACTAAAGTACAATACGCTGACCATTCCAAGAGGAGGTCAATTTTATGTGGTATTGGCGGATAGTACCAAGGTATGGTTAAATTCCGACAGTAAGCTTAGGTATCCCGTAAGCTTTGCGGACAACCAACCCAGAAAAGTGGAGTTGGTGTATGGTGAGGCTTATTTTGAGGTTTCCCCAAGCCACCTTCACAATGGCACCCATTTTATGGTGAATACCCAAGGACAACAAGTAGATGTTCTGGGAACGGCATTTAATATTAGGGCCTACAAGGAAGATGCGGTAGTGTCAACGGCCTTGATACATGGTCGGGTTGCCATACATCAGAGCGGGAATTCAGAAGAACTCTCTCCGGGGTATCAATCGGTGTTTGATCCACTCCTGGGTACCGTACAAATTTCAAAAGCTGATGTGAACAGTATAATTGCTTGGAAAGACGGACTTTTCAATTTTAAGGATATGCCACTTAATGAAATTTTGGCAGCCATTTCTAGATGGTACAACGCTGAAATTCACATAAAAAATCAAGAAAAAGCGGCCATTGAATTCAATGGGATGTTTAACCGTAACCAAAAATTGGAAAAAATTCTATCAATAATCGAAAACACAAATGAAGTAAAGTTTACAACAGAGGGAAACACTATTATAGTGGAGTAAAAAAAGGGATGAGGCTTAGACTTGGACAATTTAAACGCTCATCCCAGTCAATTAATTATTACAAACTAACTAACATTCAAATTTATGAAAACTAAATGTAATGGTATTCCTATATCCTATAGGAAAAAATTATTGATCATCATGATGAGGTCCTTTATCTTTTTGTTTTGCGTTACCGCCTTTGGGTTTACCACTGAAATAGGCTTTTCACAGAACAGGACCGTTGTCATAGATTCCGATAAGGAAGTAACCGTTGAAGAATTGTTGGACCTAATTGGAAAGCAAACCAGTTACTCTTTTATCTACAAATCCGACCTTTTTGAAGATGCGCCAAAAGTAAAACTGGAAAAGGGAGAGGCCAGAATAGGCGATCTATTGGCCAAAGGTCTTGCTTTTGCCAATATTGGGTATCAGATTTCCATGGATGGATCCATTCTATTGAACAAGTCACCCAACAATCTAAAATTCAAGGAAAGCATTGTGCAACAACAGGTGTCGGGAACGGTGGTGGATGCCTATGGAACTCCATTGCCTGGGGCTACAGTAAATCTAAAGAGTAATCCAACTTTAGGTACACAGACCGATTTCGATGGCAACTACGTTATTGAAACCACAGGATCTGGAGACGTTCTTGTATTCCGATATTTAGGCTTTGTAACCAAGGAAATTGCTGTAGGGAACCAAACCGTGATCAATGTAACCCTTGAGGAGGATGCCCAAGGATTGGATGAAGTGGTCATTGTTGGCTACGGAACCCAGAAAAAAAGTGATGTGACCGGAGCCATAAGTTCCGTAAAAAGCGAAGAACTGAACAAGGTAGTGGTTACCAACCCTACCGATGCGCTTCAAGGCCGGGTTTCTGGAGTTACCGTAACCTCATCTTCGGGTAGTCCCGGTGCTGTTTCAGATGTTCTTATCCGTGGGGTAGGAAGTTTTGGAAACAATCAACCGCTATATATTATCGATGGTGTACAGGCAGACCCTTATTATTTGGATCCCATCAACATTGAATCCATTGAAGTGCTCAAGGATGCGGCTTCAGGTGCCATTTACGGAACCAAGGCCGCCAATGGTGTGGTCATCATCACCACCAAAAAGGGGGAGTCCGGAAAACCAAGAATCGAAATAAATTCCAGCTATAGTATCAATAGCTCCAGGGAGATTATGGAGCTGTTGGATGCCGATGGTTATGTCCAAGTACATCAGCAAATGTATGCCAATGCCGGTTCCGAGATACCGACCTATGTAACCAATCCTCCCAATGTTGACACAGATTGGGTGGATGAAACCCATAGAACCGGATACTTAAATCTATTGAATGCCCGTATCAGTGGCGCTTCGGAATACTTTAATTATTCCGTAGCAGGAAACTATGCCGATGAGGAGGGAATTCTTATAGGTTCTAGATTCAGCAAAAAAGGAATCACGGCCAATCTTGGGGTTACCAAAGGTAAGTTAAAGATACAGACCAACTTGAATTACAGTGAAACCTATAGGGAACCGTATAAGTTTTCACTGAGGGAAACCTATTTCATTTCTCCATTGATTCCTGTATTTGATGCCACCAAACCCTCTGGTTATGGTTATCGTGATGGCGATTTGCCCGATCATAGAAACCCAGTGGGCGAAAATGCCTTTTTAGAGGAATATAACAAGGCTAAATACTTTTTGGGAACCGTAAATGTGTCCTACGAACTGTTCAAAGGCCTGGTTGCCGGAGCCAATCTTTCCTATTCCGTGAGGGATGAGTTTGAGTTTGCGTTCCACAAACCTTTTCAGGTTAGGGCCGCCCAAGAAGAAGGCCGTGAATTTGCTTTCATATCAGAGTACGATAACGAATTTAAAAGGTATAACCAAGAATATACCTTAAAATACGATTTTGATGTCAACGAAAAACACAATTTTCAGCTCCTGGCAGGTTACCAGAGAATCAGGGAGCCCTACAAATGGAATTTCACCCAGGCTGAAGGGTATAAGATTCAGCGGGAAGTAGTGGATGGAGCCATTGTTGAAGAACGGGTTCCTGCAGAAATATTAGATCCGGATTTTAGGACACTCAATGCCTTTAACGATGGCACTTTCTTTTCCCAAGGATCTAATGCCGAGTACAGTTTGGCATCGCAGTTTGGTAGAATAAACTATGCTTTTGATGACAAATACCTCTTTCAGGCCAGTATCCGTAGGGACGGAAGTTCTAAATTCGGCAGCAACAATAAGTATGGTGTTTTTCCATCCTTTGCTTTGGGCTGGAAACTGACCAGTGAGAACTTTATGGAAGATCAAGACGCATTTGATTTTCTAAAACTTCGCTTTAGCTGGGGACAAGCTGGGAATGACAGTGCTTTGGGCTACTATGATTACGTTGCATTGATTTCTCAAGGTAAAAGTCAAGATGATGGGGGCTATGTTTTTGGAAACCCACAAACTTCTTACCAAGGAAGTATTGCCAGAGAGTTGCAGAACGACAATCTGCAGTGGGAAACCAACACATCGTATAACTTGGGATTGGATTTTGCTTCATTGGGGAACAGACTTACGGGGGCTATCAATTACTACAATAGTACCACGGAGGACCTGCTGATCACCAAGGTGGTATCTCCTGCGGCTGGTGTAAACAACCCAGTTGTCAATGTTGGCGAATTTGAAAACAGCGGCCTCGAATTTGAGATAGGCTATACCAATAAGGACGGCGCTTTCAATTATTCGGCATTCGCCACTTTCACCACCATAAACAGCGAGGTGACCAAATTGAGCAATGAGGATCAGACCATTTACGGTATAGGGTTGTTGTTCGGGTCGGACCATTTTGTAAACCAGACTAAAATTGGTTATGAACCTGGGGCTTATTTCTTGCCTGTGGCCGATGGAATTTTCCAGAACCAGACAGAGATTGATGCACACAGCGTGGATGGCACTCCCATTCAGCCAGAAGCAGCTCCAGGCGACATTCGTTTTGTGGACCAAAACGGAGACGGGGTCATTAATTCAGATGATGAGGTCTATCAGGGTTCTGCCATACCCGACTATGAGTATAGCCTTAACCTGAGTGCGGACTATAAAGGGTTTGACGTGAACGTATTTTTCCAAGGTGTGGGCGGAAATAAGATCTACAATGGGAACGATTTTCGTTTGATGAGCATGGATACTGGGAGAAACTACCGGAAAGCTGCACTTAATGCATGGACTCAGGATAACCCCAATACGAATATACCAAGAGCGGTATTGGGAGACCCGAACAGAAATAACAGGGCATCAACAAGGTTCTTGGAAAACGGGGATTACTTAAGGATCAAGACGATTTCTTTAGGCTATTCATTGCCCAAAAAGACAGTGGACAATATTGGAATCAATCGCTTAAGATTCTTCATGACGGGACAGAACCTTTTTACGTTTACAAGTTACAGCGGTCTGGATCCGGAAGTTGGGGCAAGTATTTCTGGACAGAACCAGAGCATACTTTCAAGGGGTATCGATTTAAATCTTTATCCAAAGACCAAGTCATTCATCTTCGGAATGCAATTGGAATTTTAATTTAAAAAAATAAGACATGAAAAATATAGGTCAAATATTTTTAGCAGGCATGTTCATGTTTGCGCTAATTTCCTGTGATGACGATGAATTTTTGGAGCAACAATCTCCAGATCAGTTGACTTCTTCATCGTTTTGGAGAAATGTTGAAGATGCAGAATCCGGTTTGGTGGCAGCCTATTCGGAACTGGAATCGCGCAGTAATTTTTGGGATGGATGGCAAGAAGGAAGGCCTGTGGTGGAATACTTCCGCTCAGATTATGCCTTGCCCGGACCAGATGCATCAAATTACGCCCATTGGATGTCCATTTTTAATTTCAACTATACCAACGGACATACCTTTCTGAACGTTTTATGGACCACCAATTACAAAGGACTCAATTTTGCCAATCAGGTAATTTCCAAAGTGGGGGAAATGACTTCAGAACAAATTTCAGAAGCAGATAAAACTAGGATAATTGCAGAGGCAAAGTTTTTGAGAGCGTATTATCATTTTAAATTGCTAAGCCTGTATGAGCAGATTATAGTACGGATGGAAGAACTTGGTCCAGAGAATTTGGATAGCCCGCTTTCCACACGCCCAGAAGCTTGGCAGGCAGTTTTGCAGGATTTTCAAGAAGCCGCATCCAATTTGCCAACCACACGGGCCGATGCAGATACAGGGCGAGCCACAAAAGGCGCAGCATTGGCATACTTGGGCAAGGCCTATTTGCATAAGGCCGGTGACCCTTCTTCGGCTGAAACTTCGGATATGGACAATGCAGTAACCGCACTTAAACAGGTAGTCGATAGCGGTATCTATAGTTTGTTCCCTGATTTTGTAGGCAACTTTAACGGGGAAAACGAAAACAACCAAGAGGCCGTGTTTGAACTACAATTTAAAAGTGGTGATGCCACCTCTTGGAACGCGAACCGACTGCATGCCTTTATCGGGGATTGGTGCATTGGGGGATGGGGTGGTATTGAAGCATCCATTGCCCTGGTCGATGTTATGAAGACTGAGGGAATGGTCGCTAGCAATGGATTGTACGACAATCGTTTGTACGGCACACTTTACTTTAAGGACGATTATTACAATGATACCAATACCAATGCCATGCAGGGCTTTACATGGGATGTTCTTGTAGCGGACACCTATGGTAGTGCAGATGCCAAGGACAACAGTGCCTATTTTAGGAAATGGCTTCCCAACTACGTTTGGAATAATGGTTATATAGGTATAAACCTTACATTGATGCGTTACGCAGATGTATTGTTGATGTATGCCGAAGCATTGAATGAGACAGGAAGTACGTCCCAGGCCATACCTATTATCAACCAGATCAGGGAAGTTCATGGACTTATGCCACCAACCACGGTTTCTACGCAAGAAGAAGTGAGAAACCAAATCATCCATGAGCGTATTATGGAACTTACCTTGGAGTCCACACGCTTTTTTGACCTAAGACGTTGGGGCATGTTGGATCAAGCCATGCAAGCGGCCGGTAGATCCGGGTTTCGTGCAACAGAGCACTCCTATTTCCCGGTACCGCTGTCTGAAATACAGGCCAACCCTTTAATAGATGAGTGATTTTTGAGTTAGTTAATTTTATTTTTGAGTTTAGTTTGAGCACCTAAGAAGTAAATTTCTTAGGTGTTCTTTTAAGTTTTAGATGGTATCAAACTACGTGAAGGCTACTACAGAAGGGTAGAAACAACATAACTGTAAACAATGCCATATTCCCCCACGTGTGGCTAAAAAAACACTCATGATATTATTTGAGGTAATATCTTTTGGAGCTGGCACATCCCCATTCGTGTCAGCCATTGGGGGAAACAAGTGGACACGAACAGCCCCTTGAGAGATAAGGAGATGTTTATGGCATCTGATAAATCTAAATCTGTTACCGTATGGCCAAACCAAGGCTAGGCGGTGTAGGAATAGGCCTGATATCCATACAACAAATATTGAGTTGGGTTATGGAATAGTATATGTTACCCTTTTCGTTGTAATAGCCATATGAGTACGTAGGTGAGTGGGCAGTTTTAGCTTGTGGCCATATCGGGTGCTTGTTGGTTGGTTTTATTGTTGATTCAAAAATTTATTTCGAACAATTTTAGCAGTTTGGTGTTCACCAATGTGGCTCCACCCTGGAGGCATTATCAAGTATAGAGCTTTGTTTT
>JAUICT010000219.1 GCA_030429325.1 Bacteroidia bacterium | reverse complement strand
GTCTTTTTGATCAGACTTTCTATTTTGAAAACGTAGGACTTTCCGATGTGGCGGAGGGGACCAAAGCAACTCTGGATGGGACCATTAGCCATACCGGTTTTTCGGATTGGTACCTTGGGTTGGATGTGGACACCAAGAACAACAGGTTTATGATCCTGAACACTGATTTCGATGAGGAGTCGCTCTACTACGGACAAGGGTTCATCAATGGTACGGGAAGCATTTATGGTTCAACCGATGCCCTTACCATTGCCGTGGATGCCACAACGGCAAGAGGGACCTCCCTCAAGATTCCATTGAGCGATGTAACCAGTGTCGGGGACTATTCGTTTATCAATTTCATAGAAAAAGGAGGATCCAATTCTTTCGAAGAAGAGCGGGTGCTACAGGAGTATCAAGGTTTGGAAATGGCTTTTGACTTGGCCGTAACCCCAGAAGCCGAGGTAGAGATAGTGGTGGACAGAGGCACGGGAAGTTCGTTAAAAGGTACGGGGGAAGGAATTTTGTTGATAGAGATCAATACCAACGGAAAGTTTAACATGTATGGGGAATTCGTAGCGGTAACCGGAGAGTATAACTTTAAATACGGAGGGGTCATCGATAAAAAATTTAAGGTACGACCGGGAGGGACCATTCTTTGGGAGCGAGACCCCTTGGCAGCACAATTAAACTTAGAAGCCGTCTATTCCCTTAATGCCAACCCCGCTCCGCTTTTGGATAACTCAGGTTTTTCAGGAAGGATCCCAACAGAGGTAATTGTTCGTTTGGATGGAGAGCTGGAAAGTCCAAACATTAATTTTGATATTGATTTTCCCGGTACAAGCTCGGTGGTACAATCAGAACTACAGTATAGGCTGCAAGATCCAACCGTAAAGGAGCGAAACGCATTTTTTCTCTTGGCCCAAGGTACCTTTGTGGATTCGCAATCAGGGATAAACCAACAGGCCGTGACGGGGAACCTGATCCAAACTGCTTCAGGGCTGTTGAATCAAATTTTGGGAGGAGAGAATGACAAGTTCAATTTGGGCGTGTCTTACGAGCAAGGTCTATTGGACCCTGAGGCCAGTACGCGGACCGAAAACAGGATAGGAGTTACGGTTTCCACACAGATTTCAGATAAAATCCTGGTGAACGGAAGAGTAGGAGTGCCCGTTGGGGGAGTTTCAGAAACCGTTGTTGCCGGAGATGTGGAGGTGCAGGTACTCTTGAACGAGGAAGGGACCTTGAGCGCCAAGATTTTTAATCGGGAAAATCAGATACAAAGATTTTTGGCCGAAAGGCAAGGATATACCCAAGGTGTGGGACTATCGTATCAAGTAGATTTCAATAGTTTTAAGGAGTTGATGCAAAGAGTCTTCAAAAAGAAAGAAAAAGAACCGGAACGTCCGAGGCAAATAGAGACTCAAGAAGTCATGGGTCAAGATAGTTTGATTCGCTTTTTGCCCAAGAAAGATTCTCCCCCAAAGGGAAGAAAATAGCCTTGTATTTTTTCACGTAATTCGATTAATTCTTTACGAAAACGTTTGAAAAAATGGATGGAAGCAAATAAATTATTAAGGCATCCATATTTTGAATAAAGTTTCCTAGTTTTGATCCTTTAAAAATTTAAATGGCTTCTGAAATTAAGAAAATAGGGGTTTTTACCTCTGGGGGAGATGCTCCTGGAATGAATGCGGCAATTCGTTCTGTTGTCCGTACATGTGCTTATCTTAAGATTGAATGTATTGGTATTTACAGAGGATATCAAGGTATGATCGAGGGTGATTTTAAGGCCTTGGATGCCCGTAGTGTGAACAACATTATAAATAAAGGCGGAACTATCCTAAAATCTGCCCGTTGTGAAGAGTTTAGAACAAAGCAAGGAAGGCAAAAGGCATACGACCAATTGGTAAAAGAGGGCATAGATGCCTTTGTGGTTATTGGGGGTAATGGCAGTTTTAACGGAGCCATGCTTTTTAATGAGGAATTTGGTTTTCCCGTGATGGGAATTCCAGGCACCATAGACAATGATATTTTAGGATCTTCCTATACCATTGGCTTTGATACAGCCATCAATACAGTAGTTGAGGCGGTTGATAAAATACGGGATACGGCCAGTTCCCACAACCGTTTGTTCTTTGTAGAGGTAATGGGAAGGGATGTGGGCCATATCGCCCTAAATGCAGGAGTTGGTGCTGGTGCAGAAGAGATTTTGATCCCAGAATTGAATTTAGGCCTTGAGCGTTTGGTGGAGTCCCTTAAGCGAAGTAAAAAATCAGGGAAATCATCCAGTATAGTTATTGTCGCTGAAGGTGATAAAATAGGGAAGAACGTTTTCGAACTTAAAGAATATGTAGAGGAACATTTACCCATCTACGATGTAAGGGTATCTGTTTTGGGACATATGCAAAGAGGAGGTAACCCAACATGTTTTGATCGTGTCTTGGCCAGTAGAATGGGTGTAAAGGCAGTGGAAAGCCTGTTAGAAGGAAAATCCAACTTCATGGTAGGGATCAAAGACACCAAGCTGGTGCTTACCCCAATTGACGAAGCAATCAAGGCGCATACAGAAATAGACCAAGAACTCATTAGAGTTTCAGATATAATGACAACATAATTTAAAAACAAAAAGGAGAGAAAATGTCAAAATTGAAAATAGGAATCAACGGATTCGGTAGAATTGGAAGGTTGGTGTTTCGTGCAACCGTAAAAAGGGACAATGTGGACGTAGTTGCGATCAACGACTTGCTGGATGTGGAACACCTGGCCTATTTGTTGGAGTATGACTCGGTTCACGGTAGATTCGATGGAACTATCGAAATTAAAGATGGAAATCTTATTGTAGATGGTAAAACCATTAGGATTACTGCTGAGCGCGACCCCAAGAATTTAAAATGGGATGAGGTTGGTGCTGATGTTGTAGCTGAATGTACAGGTATCTTCACCACTTTGGAAACCGCTCAATATCACATTGACGGAGGTGCCAAGAAAGTTGTTATTTCTGCGCCATCAAAAGACGCCCCTATGTTTGTAATGGGAGTTAACCATAAAGATGTTAAAGCATCGGATACCATTATATCCAACGCTTCATGTACCACCAACTGTTTGGCTCCTTTGGCCAAGGTACTTGATGATGAGTTTGGTATTGAGGAAGGGTTGATGACCACGGTCCACGCCACTACAGCCACACAGATGACCGTAGATGGACCATCTAGAAAAGATTATAGAGGAGGAAGAAGTGCTCTCTTGAACATTATTCCTGCAGCAACTGGAGCTGCCAAAGCGGTAACCAAGGTTATTCCTTCTTTGGAAGGAAAACTTACCGGTATGGCCTTTAGAGTGCCTACGGCAGATGTATCCGTTGTGGATTTAACGGTTCGTTTGGAAAAAGAAACCTCCTATGAGGAAATCAAAAAGGCATTCAAAAAAGCTGCCGATGGTGAATTGGCCGGTATTTTGGGCTATACGGATGAAGCTGTGGTTTCCCAAGATTTTGTGGGCGACACCAGAACGAGCATCTTTGATGCCGGAGCAGGTATTGAGCTGAATTCCAAGTTTTTCAAAGTAGTATCATGGTATGACAATGAGACCGGATATTCCCATAAATTGGTAGACTTGGCCGAATACGCCGCGAGCCTTTAATTTAGTATCTTGCATATAGGTCCAAAAGAGGGTAAATGCCCTCTTTTGGATTCAACCAAAAAACTTCGACGTATATGATTTTGATTGTGGATAGTGGAGCCACTAAATCCGATTGGATTGCATTGGATGATAAAGGGAAACAATTGTTCCTTACCCAAACGCTGGGATTAAGTCCAGAAGTGCTTACACGAGAGGTGATTGAGGATAGATTGGCCAACAATTTTGAGCTTTCCAAGAACAGGGAAACAGTACGTCAGTTATATTTTTACGGAGCAGGTTGCGGTACAGACCGCATGAAGAATTTCCTAAAGGAAATTTTCAAGGACTTTTTTCCCAATGCAAAGGCAGAAGTTCGGGAAGACACCTATGCAGCTATATATGCCACGACCAAAATAGGACGTCAGGGCATTGTCTGTATTTTGGGAACAGGCTCCAATTGTAGTTATTATGATGGTCATCAATTAATGCAAAAAGTAACCTCATTGGGGTACATTTTAATGGATGATGGAAGTGGTAATTTCTTCGGAAGAAAACTTTTAAGGGATTACTATTTTCATAAAATGCCACAGGATTTGGGAATCAAGTTTGCCAAAGAGTATAACCTTGAAGCTGATGTGATCAAAGAAAACCTGTACAAGCAGCCGAACCCCAACACGTATTTGGCCACTTTTGCCCGTTTCATCATAGAAAATAAGGAACATCCCTATTGTAAAGGGGTCATAGAGAAAGGATTGCAGCAATTTGTGAACAACTACATTATGCAGTTTGAATTGGCCACCAAGGTTCCCGTTAGCTTTGTGGGCAGTATTGCCCATTTCCTGCAAGACGAACTAAAAGCTTGCTTGGAAAGGAACGACCTTATTCTTGGGGTTATACGAAGAAGACCCATAGAAGGCTTGGTAGAGTTTCACCAGCAAACTATTTAACGGCAATCATCGAAATTTCAACATTTACAAACTTGGGAAGGTTGGCCACTTCAACAGTTTCCCTTGCCGGTGCCGTTGCAGCATCAAAGTAAGTGCCGTACACTTCGTTTATTTCAGAAAATTGATGCATATCCTTGATGAAAATTGAGGTTTTCACCACATGTTCAAAAGTCAAACCAGCTTCGTCCAAGATGGCTTTTAGGTTTTCCATGGACTGTTTGGTTTCCTTTTTAATATCTCCCTCGACCAACTTTCCCGTAGCG
>JAUICT010000218.1 GCA_030429325.1 Bacteroidia bacterium | reverse complement strand
TAATAATGTACGCATCATTGTGGACAAAAAGAGCTTTTTGTATCTCGTGGGGACCACCTTGGAATATTCTGGGGGGTTGAATGGGAAAGGCTTTGTCTTCAACAACCCCAATGCACAGCGTACTTGTGGTTGTGGAGAGAGCTTTTCTTTATAATTGAATTGAAAATTGGTCATTGCCAATTGATTTATTGACAGAACATGGCGTATACAGAGGAAGAATTAAAAAAGGAACTGGAAACCAAAGAATATGAGTATGGTTTCTATACGGATATAGAATCGGACACCCTGCCAAAAGGGTTGAACGAGGAAATTGTCATTGCCATTTCCAAAAAGAAGGAAGAACCGGATTGGATGACCCAATGGCGCTTGGAAGCGTTCAAGGCATGGAAGGAAATGGAGGAGCCCGAATGGGCCAATGTCACCTATAAAAAACCCGATTTTCAGGATATTTCCTATTATTCCGCACCCAACAAAAAACCCAAGTACAACAGCTTGGACGAGGTAGACCCAGAGTTGCTGGACACCTTCAAGAAGTTGGGAATATCGGTAGACGAACAAAAGAAATTGGCAGGTGTTGCAGTGGATATTGTCATGGATTCCGTTTCCGTGGCTACGACCTTCAAGAAGACCTTGGCTGAAAAAGGAATCATCTTCTGTTCCATTTCTGAAGCCATTCAGGAGCACCCTGAGTTGGTGAAAAAGTACATTGGCACAGTAGTCCCAAAAAAGGATAACTTTTATGCGGCGTTGAACTCAGCGGTATTTTCAGATGGATCTTTCTGCTACATTCCAAAAGGGGTGAGATGCCCCATGGAACTCTCAACCTACTTCCGAATCAACCAAGCAGGTACAGGTCAGTTTGAGCGCACCTTGGTCATTGCCGATGAGGGCAGCTACGTAAGTTATTTGGAAGGATGTACAGCGCCTTCGCGGGATGAGAACCAATTGCACGCGGCCGTGGTAGAGCTGATTGCAATGGATGATGCCGAAATAAAATATTCAACTGTTCAAAACTGGTTTCCTGGCGACAAGGAAGGTAAAGGAGGGGTTTTCAACTTTGTGACAAAGCGAGGATTGTGCGAGAAAAATGCCAAAATCTCTTGGACTCAAGTTGAAACAGGCTCCGCTGTGACCTGGAAGTACCCTTCCTGTGTATTGAAGGGAGACAATTCCATTGGGGAATTCTATTCCATTGCGGTGACCAATAATTTTCAACAGGCGGATACCGGGACCAAGATGATCCACTTGGGCAAGAACACCAGAAGTACTATAATTTCCAAAGGAATTTCCGCAGGACAATCCCAAAACAGCTATCGCGGATTGGTACAGGTGAACAGCCGGGCAGAGAATGCCAGAAACTTTTCGCAGTGTGATTCCCTTTTGATGGGCAACCTTTGTGGGGCACACACCTTCCCGTACATTGAGGCCAAGAACAAGACAGCACAAATAGAACACGAGGCTACGACCAGTAAAATTGGAGAAGACCAGATTTTCTATTGCAACCAACGGGGTATCGACACCGAAAAAGCCATTGCTTTGATCGTGAACGGATTTAGCAAAGAGGTGTTGAACAAACTGCCCATGGAATTTGCCGTGGAAGCCCAAAAATTGTTGGAAATCAGCCTTGAAGGCTCCGTGGGATAACAAAAAAACATCATCGTAAAGTAATATTTGAAAAAGAACAGCATGTTAGAAATCAAGAATTTACACGCTAGCGTAGAAGATAAAAAAATACTGAAGGGAATAAATCTTGAAGTCAATGCAGGAGAGGTGCATGCCATCATGGGACCCAACGGTTCCGGGAAGAGTACCTTGGCTTCCGTAATTGCCGGAAAGGAAGAATTTGACATCAAGAAAGGGACCATTTCCCTGGATGGTGAGGATTTGGAAGAACTGGCCCCCGAAGAAAGGGCACACAAAGGTATTTTCCTTTCATTCCAATATCCTGTTGAAATCCCCGGGGTAACGGTGACCAACTTTATAAAAACGGCCATCAATGAGTCCAGAAAGGCAAGGGGATTGGAAGACATGCCAGCCAACCAGATGCTCAAGTTGATCCGGGAAAAATCGGAATTGTTGGAAATTGACCGCAAGTTTTTGTCCCGATCCTTGAACGAAGGATTTTCAGGTGGCGAGAAGAAGCGTAACGAGATTTTCCAGTTGGCCATGATGGAACCCAAATTGGCCATTTTGGATGAAACCGATTCCGGATTGGATATCGATGCACTTCGAATTGTGGCCAATGGGGTAAATAAACTAAGGGGCAAGGACAATGCTATTATTGTGATCACACACTATCAGCGTTTGTTGGATTACATCGTTCCAGACTATGTGCATGTACTCCATGATGGTAAGATCGTAAAATCCGGCACCAAGGAATTGGCACTGGAGCTAGAGGAAAAAGGTTACGATTGGATCAAGCAGGAGGCAACGGTATAGAATCACATTGTCATTCCTGCGAAGGCAGGAATCCATTACAAAAAACTGTGTTTATAAGATTCCCGTTTTCACGGGAATGACAACGAGAATGAATTATGGATTTAAAAGATAAATTACTTTCCTCTTTCTTGGCTTTTGAGAACAATGTGGATTTGGAGAACCCGGTCCATGAGATACGTTCAGAGGCCATAAAGAATTTTGAGGAAAAAGGATTTCCCTCCAAAAAAGAGGAAGCTTGGAAATATACTTCCCTGAACAGTCTTCAGAAGGTGGACTTCAGTATTTTTCCAAAGCAGGAAAACACCTTGGAGTACAAGGACATTAAAAAATATTTCCTACACGAGATAGACACCTACAAAATTGTTTTTGTTGATGGGGTCTATAGCTCATACCTTTCAGAGACTACCCATGATGGGGTGGATGTCTGCTTGATGAGTTCTGCGTTCAGCAAGCCCATGTTCCGTCAGGTAATAGATGTGTATTTCAACAAAGTGGCCTCCAAGGACGAGTCCTTGACTACCTTGAACACGGCTTTTTGTAAGGAAGGAGCATATATCTACATCCCAAAGAACAAAATGCCCAAAAAGCCCATACAGATTTTGCATTTGGCAACGGGTAACGAGGCAGCTTTGATGTTGCAACCCAGAAACTTGGTCGTTGTTGAGGAAAATGCAGAGGTACAGATTATTGAGCGACACCAAAGTTTAACGGAGAACGAAGTCTTTACCAACTCCGTAACCGAAATTTTTGCGGCGAAAGATGCCAATGTGGACTATTACAAAGTGCAGAATGATGCTAATACGGCCTCGTTGATAGACAACACCTATATTTCCCAAAAGGACAATAGTGTGGTACGGGTGCATACCTTTTCATTTGGCGGAAAGTTGATCAGGAACAACCTGAACTTCTATCAGAATGGGGAACGAATCGACTCCACCTTGAAAGGAGTCACCATTTTGGGTGAAAAGCAGCATGTGGATCATCACACTTTGGTTCATCATGCCCAACCTAACTGCGAGAGCCATCAGGATTACAAAGGAATTTTTGGAGAGAAATCAACAGGGGTCTTCAATGGAAAAATCATTGTGGACAAGATTGCCCAAAAAACAAATGCCTTTCAGCAGAACAATAATATTTTGATCAGTGACAAGGCCACCATCAACACCAAACCACAATTAGAGATTTTTGCTGATGATGTAAAGTGCTCCCACGGATGTACCATTGGCCAGTTGGATGATGAGGCGTTGTTCTACCTGCGGTCCAGGGGAATCCCAAAAAAGGAAGCTACCGCTTTGATGATGTATGCTTTTGCCAACAACGTATTGGAAAGTGTGCGTATTCCAGAGGTGAAGACCAGAATCAACAAGATCATCGCCAACAAATTGGGTGTTCGTGTTGGATTTGAGCTGTAATCCTATAACAATCTTTAGGCAATTTTCATGATAGAGACCTCTTTGGACATAGCGGCCATCCGAAAAGACTTTCCCATTTTAAACCGGGAAGTCAATGGGCAACCTTTGGTGTATTTGGACAATGCGGCCACATCTCAGACCCCTCAACAGGTCATTGATGTGATCGTAGACTATTACCATAACTACAATGCCAATATTCATCGTGGGGTACACCGTCTTTCGCAAGAAGCTACCGATGTCTATGAAGAGGCCCGGAAGAAAATCCAGAAGCATTTTAACATCGCAAAATCCCATGAGGTGATTTTTACCTCGGGGACTACCCACGGCATTAATTTGGTGGCTACCGGTTTCACCTCCTTTTTGAAGAAGGGGGATGAGGTACTGGTATCGGCCATGGAACACCATTCCAACATAGTGCCCTGGCAAATGCTCTGCGAGCGTACCGGTGCCCAATTAAAGGTGATACCCATGAACTTGGACGGGGAATTGGTCATGGAGGAGTACCAATCGCTTCTCTGCGAGAACACCAAATTGGTGTTCTGCAACCATGTATCCAATGCGTTGGGGACCATTAACCCCATTAAAGAGATTATTGACGCGGCCCATGAGGTGGGTGCAGCAGTCTTGATCGATGGGGCGCAGGCAGCGGCCCATATCAAACCGGACCTGCAGGCCTTGGATGTTGATTTTTATACCGTTTCCGCCCATAAAATGTGCGGCCCTACCGGTGTAGGAATGCTGTATGGCAAAGAAGAATGGCTTAAAAAACTACCACCTTATCAAGGAGGTGGGGAGATGATCGCGGAAGTCACTTTTGAAAAAACGACTTATGCTGACCTTCCGCATAAATTTGAAGCGGGTACGCCCAACATTTGTGGCGGAATAGCTTTTGGGGAAGCCTTGGATTATATGAATCATCTTGGTTTTGATGCGATTTCCCAATATGAGGATGAACTTATCCAAT
>JAUICT010000217.1 GCA_030429325.1 Bacteroidia bacterium | reverse complement strand
CCATTCCCAGTGTGGTTTCAAAAACCGACAAACTTACACTGGTTGTATTGGTGGAAGCAGAAAATTTAGATGTCACTGGAGCCGCTAAAGCACCTATCCATCATTAACTATTTATAATTGAAACGGTGGTGCAGGCCACTATGGCTGCGGTCTCGGTACGTAAACGGTTGTTTCCCAACGAGATTGGGATATACCCCTTTTTGCGGGCCAAATCAATTTCTTCTTTGGAAAAGTCTCCTTCCGGGCCAATAAGAATGGTAGCGTCCATATCGGCGATAACCTTTCGTTTGAGCTCCATTTTTTCACCATCATCACAATGCGCAATAAACTTGAGCCCGGTTTGTTCCTGTTCCAAAAACGTTTTAAGGGATATAGCTGGATTCAATTTTGGTAAAACGGTCTGTAAGGATTGCTTCATGGCCGACTGCAATACTCGCTCCATACGGTCCAGCTTGACCACTTTTCGTTCTGAATGATCACAAATGACAGGAGTGATTTCATCAACACCAATTTCAGTAGCTTTCTCTAAAAACCATTCATAACGATCATTCATCTTTGTGGGTGCTACGGCCAAATGCAGCGTGTATCTTTTGGGAATGGATTTATGACTGGATATGATCGAAGCCTTGCATCTTTTCTGGTCCGCACTGATAATTTTGGCCTCAAACCGGTATCCTTTTCCATTGGTGATATGGAGAATATCCCCTTCCTTTTTCCGTAGGACTTTTACAATGTGTTTGCTTTCATCCGAAGGGAAAGTGAATTGAGTGGCGCTATTGTCCAATGAAGGATTGTAAAAAAGTTGCATAGGCTATAGTTTGCTTTTGGCGTGTTCCAGACCTAGTTCTATCCATTGGTGCAATTGTTCCTCAGTTGCAAAACCGTCCGAAGAGACAAAAACAAATTCTTTCATGGGCTTTCCCGTAAAATCCATGGGACGTACAAACTTTTGGGAAAGCACATGTTCCATTTTCTCTCCGATTACCCGTACCATTAATTCATCTTTCACAACACCTACAGTCATTTTTCCGAGGTAAAGAAAAGCAATTCCGCCGAACATTTTCTTTTCGGTAAAATCTTCTGGGAATAGTTCCAAAAGGTGTTGTATCCTACGTGCAGTTTCTTCGTTATAGGCCATGTGCCGGTGTTCTGCTTTTCCCAAATATCCGAATAATCCGTGAATCTAGGGAGGGCTTAGCTCCCAATTGCATACCGGGCCTTGGCGGCCACACTTTGGTTTGTGAAATCCCCTTTTAAAAACTTCAGGTACCCCACAATACCGATCATGGCGGCATTATCTGTGCAATATTCAAATTTTGGGATGTAGGTTTTCCATCCCATTTTTTCCTCAGCTTCCTTGAGTCGGGCACGTATTCCCGAATTTGCCGCTACGCCACCCCCAATGGCAATCTTCTGGATTCCGGTCTGTTGCACGGCCAGGGTCAATTTGTCCATTAAAATTTCTAAAATTGTATGCTGTACGGAGGCGCAGATGTCATTGATGTTCTCTTCCACAAAGGCTGGATTTTTTTGCGTCTCCCGTTGAAGAAAATAAAGAATACTGGTCTTTAAGCCACTAAAACTGAAATTGAGTCCGTCTACCTTAGGTTTTGGAAACTCAAAAGCATGTGGATTGCCTAACTTGGCATACTTATCAACCAGCGGTCCTCCGGGGTAGGGCAGTCCCATAAGTTTAGCACTCTTATCAAAAGCTTCGCCCACGGCATCATCCAAGGTTTCACCTAGAATTTCCATATCAAAATGGTCACAAACTTTTACAATTTGTGTATGCCCACCACTAATGGTCATGCCCAAAAACGGGAATTTGGGAGGTGTCTTATCACCATCCTCTATAAAATGGGCCAAAATATGGGCTTCCATGTGGTTCACTTCAATCAGGGGAATGTTCAATCCCAAAGCCAAAGACTTGGCAAAAGAAGTACCCACAAGCAAGGAACCCATGAGCCCGGGACCTCGTGTAAATGCTATGGCAGATAGCTGTTTTTTGTCGATATTTGCCTTGGCCAAGGCCTGATGTACCACTGGAACAATGTTTTGCTGATGGGCTCGTGATGCCAATTCAGGGACAACGCCCCCATATTGTTTATGGATTTCTTGTGTGGCCACCACATTGCTCAGTACCTTTGTATGGCACAAAACGGCGGCAGAAGTGTCGTCACATGAAGATTCTATGGCAAGGATATAATTTTTTTTGTCTGTCACTGTATTTGGAACAAAAATTGGTCATCAAAGGTAAAACATAAAGCCCTATCAAAAAACTTCGCAAAATAGTAATACGATCCCTGTTGGCCTTGGTGCTGTTATTGGTCTTGGGCTCGCTTATTTTGTCCATGCCCGTGGTGCAGACAAAGATTGCCAAGTATGCCACAGATTCCATAAATACGGAGTTTGGGACCAATATTCAGATTGATCGGGTCAGCCTGTCGCTTTTTACGCTCAACGCAGGTATCAAGGGAATCTATATTGAAGACTATAAAAAAGACACCTTGGCTTATATCCATAAGTTGAGCACCTCCATATTGAATATCCGCAACATGGCCAATGGCACGTTGGAGTTTGGGGATATGGAAGTGGATGGAATCATTTTTGACCTAAAGACCTATGAAGGGGAAAAGGATACCAATCTAGATGTTTTTGTAGCGAAATTGGACGATGGTAAACCTAGACCGCCGGGAACACCGCCCTTTTTTATGTCATCCGATGAAATCCAAATAAATAGTGGCAGGTTTCGATTGATTGACGAGAACCTTGAATCGGAAGAAACCCTGAATTTTTCAGAGTTGAAAGTGTTGGTAAGCGATTTCCAGATTTTGGGCCCCAAGGTAACCCTTAGGGTAGATGACTTGTCCACATTGGCAAAAAGAGGAATCAGACTTAAGAAACTCGCAACAGATTTTACCTATACCAAGGAGCAGATGCGGTTTGACTCCCTTCTTATCGATACAGAAGAATCCGAAATCAAAGGCAATCTGGTCTTTAATTACAACAGGGAAGACTTTTCCGAATTTTTGGACAAGGTGAACATTGAAGCCCAATTTGATGAATCCAGTGTGGCCCTGAATGATGTCAATGCGTTTTATAACGAATTTGGTAAGGACAGGGTGGTTACATTTTCAGGACAAATGGGAGGGGTCCTCAATCAACTTGAAGTGAATGACTTGTATGTGCACATGGAGAACACAGGTATTCATGGAGATTTTGTGTTCAGCAATATTTTTAGTGAGGAAGCACCATTTGTCATGAAGGCCGATTTGGACAATCTTACTTCCAGCTATTATCAGCTAAGGGCCATTCTGCCTAATATTTTGGGTAAGAACATACCAGCTTCGGTACAAAAACTGGGACAGTTCACGGTTCGGGGAGATGCTGAGGTCACCGAAACTTCCTTGGATGCAAGGGTAAATCTCAATACGGCTCTAGGGGACAGTTATGTGGATTTACAAATGACCAACATCCAGACCATAGACAATGCTTCTTATATTGGGTTTATTTCGCTCATAGATTTTGATTTGGGTGATTTTGTGGATAATAATAAGCTCGGCCATACATCAATGGATGTAAATGTTGAAGGAAATGGGTTTATTGCCGAGTACTTGAACACGGAAGTCATTGGCGAAGTATACAAACTGGAGTACAACAATTACGAATACAACAACATAAATGTTTCCGGGATTTTAAAGGAACAACTGTTTGATGGTACTTTGCTTTGCAATGATGAAAATTTCCGATTCGATTTTAAAGGTTTGGCAGATTTTGGCGGTACGGAGAACAAATTCAACTTTATTGCTGCCGTGGACTACGCCGATCTAAAGGAACTCAATTTTATTGATGATAGCATTTCCATATTCAAAGGTCATGTGAATATGGATATTGAAGGAAGGACCTTGGATGATATGGTGGGTCAAATGCGTTTTTCCAACACCACCTATCAAAATATAAATACCACCTATTATTTTGAGGATTTTGCCGTCTTTTCATCGTTTGACCGAGATACGGTCCGAACCATAGAGATCAATTCACCGGACATCATTACAGGTTACGTTAAAGGGAAATTCAAGGTCAATGAGGTGGGGCAATTGGTTCAAAACTCCGTAGGAAGCATATATACCAATTATAAACCCTTTGAAATTTCCGAAGGTCAGCATTTGGACTTCAATTTTAAGATTTACAATAAGATCATCGATGTTTTCTTCCCCGATCTGGTTTTCGGGCCCAATACGTTCATGCGGGGTAGCATCATTGCGGATGAAGGGGATTTTAAGCTCACATTTAAATCGCCCAGCATAGAGGCCTTTGAAAATAAGTTCGATAATGTTGAACTCAAAGTAGACAATAAAAATCCGCTCTTCAACACCTTTGTTTCTGTAGAGGATATGTCAACGGTTTATTATGATATCAAAGACTTTAGCCTTATCAACACCACACTAAAGGATACGCTTTTCTTTAGGACGGAATTTAAAGGAGGCAGCGAGTATAATGACAGCTATAACCTGAATTTCTATCACACCTTTAATGAAAACAACAGATCTGTAATTGGACTTAAAAAGTCTGATATTAGTTTTAAGGGGAATACGTGGGTGTTGAACAAGGACGGTAACAGCAAGAACAAAGTCATCATCAACAAAACCTTGGACAGCATAATAATAGAGGATGTTGTCATGGATAACAACAACCAAGAACAGATCAGACTGCGTGGCGAGCTTGCAGATTCCACATACAAAGACCTTGACCTTCAGTTTAAGATCGTATCCTTGAACAAGATCACACCGGCTATTGATAGCCTTAAGTTGAATGGCGCAGTGGATGGTT
>JAUICT010000216.1 GCA_030429325.1 Bacteroidia bacterium | reverse complement strand
CATTTTGGAATTTGAGAACGAAAACCCAGGTGAAGCCAGTTATTCAGGATACCTCTACATCAATCGAGATTAATGCAAGCAACCTATTATTCAATGAAGTCAATATTCAGAACACTATTCGTGAGAGGGTATTTAATAAAACTGATATTTATACTGACACTGGGGATGTATAAAGCTCAAGGGCAACAAGACCCTCAATACACCCAATATATGTACAACACCCAAATTGTGAACCCAGCATATGCAGGCTCAAGGGAAGTCCTAAGTATGGGAATGCTTGGCAGAATGCAATGGGTAAATTTGGAAGGAGCCCCACGGACAGGGACTTTTACCCTGAATACACCCATTGGCGCCCTTCAAAACATGGGTCTTGGTCTTTCCATTGTTTACGATCAAATTGGTCCAGCAACGGAGTCCAATGTAAATGTGGACTACTCCTACTCTTTGCATTTGGCAAGACATAATGTAAGTAAGTTGTCCTTTGGGCTAAAAGCGGGAATAGATCTTTTGGATGTGGACTATGAAAAATTGAATCTTGAAAACCCCAATGACCCCTTGTTTCAGAACACAGTTGACAATAAAATCCAACCACAAATAGGTGCGGGCATCTATTACCATACCCAAAAATTTTATGCAGGGTTCTCGGTTCCCAATTTTTTGAATTCAAAGCACTTTGATGAGGGCTCTTTGGAAAATCAAGATTTGGAAAATATAGCCATAGAGCGTTTGCATTATTTTTTTATTACAGGGCATGTATTTGACCTCTCCCCTAACCTAAAATTTAAACCAGCAACCATGGTCAAATTTGTGAGTGGTTCCCCTTTACAATGGGATATGTCAGCCAATTTCATGATCAACGAAAAATTCGTCCTCGGAGGTTCTTACCGTTGGAACGCATCCATAAGTGCGTTGGCCGGATTCCAAATATCACAATCTGTATTTATTGGTTTGGCCTATGACTATGATTCAACCCAAGTCAAAGATTACACCAGTGGATCTTACGAGGCTATGGTTCGTTTTGACATTTTCCATAAAACAGATAAGGTACTAACACCCAGATTTTTTTAAACATTAAGCTTATATGCACCACAAAACTATTATTGTAGCTCTAATTTTCATTTTTTCTACATCAATCACCAAAGCCCAAAACAGTATCATAAAAAAAGCCAATGAGGACTTTGATTCCTACTACTTTATCGATGCACGGGAAATATATTTAAACATCGTGGACGACGGGTATGAATCTCCTCAAGTGTTAAAAAAGCTTGGAGATACGTACTATTTCAATGGAGAATATGAGGATGCTGTAAAATGGTATCAAAAGTTAATGGAAAAATATCCGAACGATATTGATCCCATTTACTATTATCGTACGGCGCAGAGTTTAAAAAGTACCGGAGAGTACCAAACCTCAAAAAAGATGATGGGGAAATTCGCCAGCTTGTCTTCCAATACAGAAATTGCAAAAAACTTTATGAAGGACTACCCCACATTGGATAGCCTTGTGGGTTTTAAATCCAATAATTTTGAAGTGGACAATATTACCGGGCTTTTGACCAGCTCCGATTTTTCACCATCATTTTATGGCGATAAGATTGTATTTTCCTCGTCTTCAGGAAGAACCGAAGGAGATGACATACATAAATGGACCGGACTGCCATACCTAGATCTTTTTGAAGCAGAAATTGATGAGGATTGGAGACTAACCCACCCCAAACCTCTTGAAGGTGAAATAAACACCCCATATCATGAGTCCAATGCGGCTTTTACCAAGGATGGTAAAACGGTTTACTTTACCCGAAACAATTATCATAATGGCAGAAAGCAAAAGAACAAGGAAAAATTGGTGAGTCTTAAAATCTATCAGGCGACCAAGACAGATGCGGGTACATGGGAGAACATTATTGAACTTCCCTTCAACAACGATTCCTATTCCGTGGCACATCCGGCCCTATCCCCTGACGAAAAGCGTCTTTATTTTTCTTCAGATATGGAAGGCACCCATGGTGAATCCGATATTTGGTATGTGGAAATAAAGGAAGACGGTTCCTTTGGCGCCCCAACAAATATGGGACCAGAAATCAATACCGAAGCTAGGGAATGTTTCCCTTTTGTTGGAAAAAATAACAATCTCTATTTCTCAAGCGATGGTCATTTAGGATTGGGAGGCTTGGACGTTTTTGTGGTTTCCCTGGATTCCGAAGGTGAATTTGAAGAAGTGACCAACCTAAAAAAACCCATCAATTCCAACAAAGATGATTTTGGGTTTATTCTCAAGGAGGATAAAAAGATTGGCTATTTAGCTTCAAATAGAGATGGTGATGGTGGCAGTAGCGCAGATGACATCTACCGCGTTTGGGAAAGTTGTGGGCTGATTGTAATCCAAGGAGCCATTTCAGATGCCAAAACTGGAAAACCTTTGAATGGCGCTATAGTAAAACTGTTGAACAAGAATAACGATACCATAACCAAAACAACCACAGATAGTAGTGGCAACTATGTTTTTAAAGGTGTAGTTGATTGTAGCAAAAAATATACTGTCTATGCAGAATACAAAGACTATGCAACCAAAGAGAAAAGTACGGTCACTCCTCGCGGGTCACATACCGAGCAAATGGACTTGGAGCTTACCCCTCCCGAATGTCCAATTGACGATTTAGGATGTAGACTAACGCTGCAACCCATCTATTTTGATTATGGTAAATCCGTTATCAGGTCAGATGCAGAAGTAGAGTTGGCCAAAATTCTTCAGGCAATGAAACAATATCCAGAACTATCCATCCACATTGAGTCCCACACCGATTCGCGATCAAGCGATAATTTTAATCTTAAATTGTCCGAAAGACGTGCCCAGGCAACACTACAATGGTTTGTAGAAAAGGGTATAGATCGCGGACGACTTTCAGCAAAAGGATATGGAGAAACGCAACTGCTAAACAATTGCTCCAACGGTGTTAGATGCTCCGAAGAAGACCACCAACTTAATAGAAGGTCTATGTTCATTATTCAAGAATAATTTTCTTTTTACTTGAATGTCAGATAATTAAGTATAGTATTCTTTTTTTGGCACGCTGCTTGATACTGTATAGGTGGATGTAAATAGGTACATCTAGAACATAAAACCGTGCAGTATGAAAAAGTTAGTACTCTTTATAGCAGCCATCGCTTTCGGTACATTAGGTACCCAAGCCGCAAAAATGGAAGATAACGTTGTTGCAACAACAACATATCGATATGGAAACTCATTCATCTTTGTAGAAGATGGGGTAACTTTTTCTGTTTACCCAGATGGAGAGTTCGATTTTTACATGGATAATAGAGTCAATGTTGGTGTTGGTGCTCGAATAGGAAATGTGGGCATTACCTTTAACTCAGGATATAATTATGATCCTTTTGTTCAATATGATGATTATGGAGCCGTAATCCAGGTGGAGAATATTCCTGTATTTTATGACTACTACGGCAGGGTTTCCCAAATAGGTAGTGTAGATATTTGGTACAATAACGGTAGGGTACGTCGTGTAGGCGGTCTACATGTATACTATAATGGTGGTGTATTTAGCCATTATACTGGTTTCATCAACATTTATAACAGACATTATGTGTACCGTCCTTTCCATAGATACTTTGCTAGACCTGGAATTGGGTTCTGCACCGTGTATTCCAGACCATATAGAAGGTACTACAGCCCTATTAGATATTCTTACTATGCGCCTTATAGAAACAATTATAGAAGGGCCTATGCAAAAATCGGAAAATCGTATAGGAACTATGACTTGCACAGAAGGGATAGGGTCTATAGAAATGACAAAAGAGTCATAGCAAGAGACAATGGTAGTGTTAGACGCGGCTATGCAGGAAGAAGCAATCACGATGTAGCTCAGAATAATTACAGAAAGACAAGTTCTGCATCACGCTCCCAAAGTACAGCTAGAAGACAGGTGGCGCCGAAAAAGACCGTTAACCGAGGGACTTATAGAAAAGCCAGTGGTGTATCTAGAAGTAGTGGTGATAGAACCGTGACCCAAAGACAAGTGACTCGGACTCCTAACCGGAAAACCGTGACACGCCGACAAGTAACCTCTATCCCAAATCGTAAAACGGTCACTAGAACAACTACGAATACATATAAAAAGCCTCAAGCTCGCAGCAGTTCCCATAGATCTAATGTAAGCCGAAGCAGTGCGCCAAGAAAAACGGTTTCCCGCAGTACCAAAAGCAATACGGTGAGAAAAAGTTCGGGCAACACAAATTATAGAAAAAGTAGTGCTTCAAGGACTTTTAGAAGCTCAAGAAGTTCCAGAAAGCAATAAAGATAGTTTTTAGGTTGGTTAGTTGTTAACCCCGTAGTTGGATTTATCCGCTACGGGGTTTTTCTTTTGAGGAATATAAATTACTCCTGTCTTTTTTTCAACCATATGGAAAGCACCCCAGAAACGTCCTCAGAAATATCAAACCGATATAGGATACCAACATACATAACCATAATTAATGTAGATTTTAAAATGATGTTGATAATAGGATGAAACGAAAACTGTAACATATTAAACAATACCATTAGAAAAACAAGAGTAGCAAAAACCTTGAAAGTAGCCCCTGTGAAGGGTAAAAAACCAAACTTTTGTTTCACAAACACCAATTTTATCACATTGAAAACAAAAATGGAGGCAAAACTGGCAATTGCCGCTCCTACCATACCCCACTTGGGGATGAGCAAATAATTTAAAAGAATGGTCAAGGCGGCCAAACACACGCCAAATACCAAAACCGTTCTGTAGTACTTTGAATTGTACAGAATAGAAGTGTTGTTCCCCAAAAGCGAATCAAAGACTTTTGCCA
>JAUICT010000215.1 GCA_030429325.1 Bacteroidia bacterium | reverse complement strand
AAACCAAGTATTCTTTGATGCTGCCCCAGAAACTTCCGTGGCACTAAACTCACAAGGTGGTTTTAATCAAAGAAAAGCCGCACAATTGATTGAAGATATTGAATACAACGGTTACATAAATGATGTGATCAATATTATTAATGAAGAGGGTGAAGAAGGCGAATCCAACAAAAAGTTTGATGCTGAGCTAGGCGTCTTCTATCGAAACAAAGAGCGTGATTTCAGCTCTGAGTTTGTTGGGGTTACAGAATCCAACAGTGTTGATAGGTTTAGCACAAGAACGAATAGCCTGGACAATTTAAACGGAATCCTAAATACGCAAAATTTTGCCAACGGTTCATTGCAAGTTGTTCGGTTAAGTGCAAACTCCAACGGTGAAACAAAAGATATCTATACCGGGGAATACACCTCGCAAGCCGCTTATGTCAATTTTAATGTCCAGTTGAACAAAATTGGAATAAATACAGGTATCAGGTTTCAAAAAGATGAAATATTCGTCAGTTATGATGTGGGTGGTAGTGGTACAAGGATTGTTGGAGATACTCAACAAGATTATTCCAACTTTTATCCAAGCTTGAATCTAAAATACTCCATTAATGACAAGCATGCGTTAAGGTTTGCAGCTAGTAGAACCATCACGCTTCCCGAATTCAAAGAAATAGCCCCCTTTAGGTATGTTGCCCCTTCTGGGCAAGAAGTTACCGGTAATGCAGATAACCTTACTGCGTCCTTTACAAATAATTTTGACCTCAAATGGGAATTTTTTCCTACCAACGATCAGTTGATATCCTTAGCGGTTTTCTATAAGGACATTACAGACCCTATCAACAGAACCACACAGCGTGGGGGTGAAAGTATTTGGACTTATGAAAATACAGGAGAAAAAGCTGAGGTTTATGGAATTGAGTTGGAAAGCAAAATCAACCTCATCAAGCCCACCTATGATGAAGTAAATGACGTTGATTCAGGTATTGATTTAAGTCTTGTGTTCAATACTACCCTTATGCACCATGAACAAGATTTGAAACTTGTTCTTACAGAGGATGGGGCCAGCGCCACAGACTTCTTCAGATTTGGAACCAATACTTCTACAGGTTTGCAAGGAGCATCCGACTTTATTGTCAACACAAACTTGAACCTTAAAACCGCTGGTAAAAACCCATTTGGCGCATCGCTTAACGCTAATTACGCTTCGGACAAAATCTTTGTTTTGGGTAGTGCCGAAGGATTCAACATATATGATTATTCCTATAATGACAATATCGTTGAAAATGGGTTTGTAGTCTTAAATGGTAGACTAAGTAAAGATATTGGTAAACATTGGCAGCTTTCCTTAACTGGACAAAACCTATTGAATCCAGAAATCAAAAGAACCCAAGGTGTTCTGGACAACCGAAATGAGATTCGAAATTTTTCATCTGATATAAATGAACGTTTGGGGCCAAACGCGCCACAGAGAATTATCCGTACCGAAACGGTAAGATCCTATAAACTGGGCAGCACTGTAAGCCTAGGTGTAACCTATAATTTTTAACTAAATATAAACCTGTAACCATAATATTTTAAACTTCAAAAACCCTAATTATGAAAACGAAAATCTTTAAACTTTCAATAGCTTTAGTAGCTGCATTTGCACTCGTGCTCACGGGTTGTAGTAGCGATGACGGCGGCCCCTCTGGCCCAACATGTTCCGATGGCATTCAAAACGGCACAGAAACAGGCGTGGATTGTGGTGGTACTTGTGCCGCTTGCCCTGTTGAAGCAACATGTGATGACGGAATTCAAAACGGAGATGAGGAAGGTGTTGATTGCGGTGGTTCTTGTACAAATGCGTGTACAGATGCCTCAAACTTGACCTCCATCAGTCCTATAACAGAAGATTTGGAACTTGACCCTTCCATCGCCTATACCTTAGACGGAGCGGTAAGCGTTGAGAATGGTGCTAAATTAACTATTCCTGCCGGTACCACTATTACAGCTACGGCTGCATCCGGTGATGAAACCGAGACATACATTGTAATCCAAAAAGGTGCTTCCATTGACATCCTAGGGACCGCTGCCAATCCTGTAGTAATGACTTCCAACAATGAAACTCCAGGAGACTGGGGAGGTTTGGTAATCCTTGGTGATGCTACCACTACCAAAGGTACCGATGCCACCGCAGAGGTTGGTGAGTTCAGTTATGGTGGCTCCAACGATTCAGACAACTCAGGTACCATCAGCTATTTGATCATCAATTATGCCGGTGCCCAAATCAACCCTGAATCCCAATACAATGGCCTTACACTTTATGCCGTTGGATCCGGAACAACAATCAGCAACGTTGCCATATTAAACGGTACTGATGACGGTGTTGAGTTCTTCGGTGGAACAGTTTCTGCTTCCAACTTCTACTTGGAAAATAACCAAGACGATGCCATTGATTGGACGGAAGGATGGAACGGTACGTTGACCAATGCTTATGTATTACATACCGAAGCAGGATTCTCTACTGCTGTTGAAGCAGATGGAGACAACAACATGCCAACTTTAGAAAACTTGACAGTTTTGTCAACAGTAGGGGGTACCGCACTTCAGTTTAAGAAAGAGTCTGGTGCTACCATCACTGGTCTTTCCATATCTGGTTACGAAACTATCTTGGACTTTAGGGATGGTGGTGCTGTTTCCAACGTACAGATTGAAGGTGAAGATTCCGATCCAAATGAACTATATGCCAACTTGGCAACTGTTGACATTAACATGTTCTCTTGGGCAACTGGTGAAGACATTACCACTTCAGCAAACCTTAAGGGAAGTGTTACTTCTGATTTGACTTTGGATGCCTCAACCGCATATACTTTGCAAGGAACTTTGAGCGTTGAATCAGGTGCTACTTTGACTATCCCTGCCGGTACCACTATTACCGCCGATGTACAAGCTGCAGGTGCAACAAGTACTTACATTGTGGTACAAAAAGGTGGTATGATTGATATACAAGGAACCGCTGCCAATCCAGTTGTTATGACTTCTAGCGGTGAAAACCCTGGTGATTGGGGTGGTTTGGTCATCGCCGGAAATGCCACAACTACCAAAGGTACCGATGCAGTTGCAGAAGTAGGTAACATTATTTATGGTGGTTCCAATGATACCGACAACTCAGGTTCTATTGATTACTTGATCATTAACTACGCTGGTGCGCAGATTAACTCCGAATCTCAATACAACGGTCTTACACTTTATGCTGTAGGTTCCGAAACTTCCATCAGCAACGTTGCCGTATTGAACGGTGCAGACGATGGGGTTGAGTTCTTTGGAGGTACTGTTTCCGCATCCAACTTCTACTTGGAAAACAACCAAGATGATGCTATTGACTGGACAGAAGGTTGGAACGGAACTTTGACCAATGCTTATGTACTGCATACTGAAGCTGGTTTCTCTACTGCTGTTGAAGCGGATGGTGATAACAACATGCCAACTTTGGAAAACTTGACCTGTGTTTCCAGTCAAGGTGGTACCGCATTGCAATTCAAAAAAGAATCTGGTGCTGCAATCACTGGTCTTTCCTTAAGTGGATATGAAACCAACGTTGACTTTAGGGATGGTGGTGCCACTACCAATGTTACTGTTGACGGCGTAACCGTCGATGTGGATGCGGCTTATGATGATCCAGCAACAGTGGATGTAACCATCTTTGATTGGGCAACCAATTAAGAAAATGCTCTTAACATAATAACCTACAAGCCCCTTGATATTGTCAGGGGGCTTTTTTTGCATTTCATCGAAAAAAGAAACACTAATCGTTGAACGGTCCCACCATCGCAAGCATATTTTTTTATATTTGTGGCACAGCCTTTGTTATCAATACTTTATGAAGCACTTTTACCTTGTAATTCTATTTTTTGTCTGCGCCATTGGGTTTTCTCAGGAAAATGTAAAGGCAAGCTCGGATATAGAAGGGTTTAAACTCTATCCAAACCCTGTTACACAAGGAAAAGTCTTTATAGAAACAACCTATAACTCACCCAAACAAATCCTTATTTTTGATGTTCTGGGTACCCAAGTGCTACAAACCACAATTATCGGTCAAGAACTCAATCTTTCTCGCTTGGACAAGGGCGTTTATATCCTTAGGGTTTTTGAAAACAACAAAGTGGCCACTAGAAAGCTAATAGTCAAGTGATTTGGACTATTTTAGCCCGTTGACAAGGTCATAAACCACAGTTTTTTCTGCTTTACCAACACAAAGTGCCATTTCACAACATTTTATGGCCCTTTTCTACTGGTTTACATACTTTTACATTGCATACCCCAAATCAGCATTCATGAAGAAACTCTACTTTGTTCTCATTATGGCTTTACCTATATTCACCTACGGTCAGGAATTGGTCAGTATAAACACAGAGCCCACACAAGAGCTTCAGGGTTTTAAAATGTACCCTAACCCCGCTTATGGCGAGGAAGTCTATATTACCACAGAATCCAACGGAACCAAACAAATAAAAGTCTTCGATGTTTTCGGGGAAGTGGTTCTTACCGATAGAATCGCAACCAACACTTTGGATATATCCAGATTGGTACCAGGGGTCTATGTACTTCAAGTGACCGAACAGAAAAAAACCATGACCCGAAAACTGGTCGTGAAGTAAAAAACATATCTTAAAGCTCCTCTCTAAATGTGGGGCTTTTTTATTTTTGGGTACTTTTACGGCCCAATGGACAACACGGATATCCAACAGCTATTTTCCATCCAAGATTCCAATGAATTTGATTCCTTGGCCATGGAAATATTCCGTTTTCAGTACCGCGCCAATGCCGTTTATGGAACGTATTGCGATCACTTGGGAAAAAACCCTTCAAATGTTACCCACCCGTTGGAAATC
>JAUICT010000214.1 GCA_030429325.1 Bacteroidia bacterium | reverse complement strand
ATCAAAGAACCGTCTCCCGAAAGCGGATGATTTATCATATTAATATTAATTTCCTGATCAGAAGTGTTTAAGAACCTAACAATAGCCCTATTTTCAGGAGGGTCCATTTCAGGAAATACGCATCCATTAAATGACGAGAAACTAAGGCCAATCAGAATAATTGGAAAATGCGGTATCAACCTTTTCATCTCTATTAAACAATTAAAAAAACAGCCTCTAAAATGGCTGTACCAAGCATATGTTAGTCACATGGGCCACCACACTCCGTGGCAATGTTGTAATCCTCTTCGGTGAATACAAAATCCTCGGTCAAATCCCCATACAAACAAACATCGATTGGATTTCTTTGGTTTTGGTTGCATTCCGCTTTGAAGATGGTCATTCTCTCATTGGCATAGATGATTACCAAGGAATCATACAGGCCATTGCCGTCCAAGAAATATTTAAAATTATATTCACTAGGAGGCAATCCATCCTTGAACATTTTTTCCAGTTTCTCATCGATGGCCAGACTAGTGATTTCGGGGGTTACTTCTGGAAAATCAGATCTGTAGCTTTTGATCACCATAGATCTGCCACTTTTGTTTTCCATGGAATAGTGATAGACATCCCCCTCCCCAAAATTTTCGCCGCATGCATAAAGCAAAAGGGCCAATAGTAAACTTATATTTTTCATCTTTTTAGATTTAATCCTTCCAATTGTTAAACAGTTCATCCAAGTATTTTTCGGTCGCATTGTTGTATCTCTTCTTGATATTGTCCCGCCATTGGTTCCATGACTTGGCACCAACCAATGCACCCTCCAATTGTTTTACGGTGTATCCCCGAACCCTATCAATAGGATAATGAGATCCATAAATATTTCTTTGGTTAACACCATCAATCATATCGTAACCTGCGGAGGTATAGTAGGGCTCGTCTTTGGTTTTTTGAAGTTGCAGGGCTTCGTTTATATAGCCGTAGTCTGGCTTGTTAAAGTATTTTCGATATCTGTGCAGCACAAAGGTAACCTCAACGGTTGATGCCCATGTCTCCAACAGTCGGCGCCGGTTCTTGCCCGTTGGCCCAGGGTTTGAGCAGCCGTTGAAAGAAGTACAAGGTCCTGACCAAGCATCCCAGACCACAGCGTTATAGGCATTTTTGTCCACTTCCCTATGCGCCGCATGGGCAAGTTCATGGACTATGGTTGCATAAACAAAGTCCGATCGTAAACCCCATTCCATTAAGGAAATATCGTTTCCAAACCAAATCCTTCGGGCCTTTACATAAGATGATCTATCATTTTTTAGTTGGGCAGCAATTTTCAATTGTCTTTTAAAAAAGCTGTTGCGGGGTGGGGAAGTTAGGCCAAACCTGCTCCCATAGTAGTAGTCCATGGCACCTTGATGGATCAAAGCATAGTACTGCTGTCTATCATTTACCACCTTGCTTGATGACCTTCCCAAATTTACGTTCCAATCACCTCGCTTCTTTGGTCCATTTAGCATAGCTTGTCCATAAGTCCCTGACCGTATACTGAACTCATATCTATCCCATTTGATACTGTAATTGGCTTTTCTTCTAAACCTTCCATTACAGGTATACTTTCCTTTTCTATTTGTAAATCCTCTGTAGGTGGTAAACCATCTACGTGCCCGAACCTTTACCCCGGAAACCCCTACATAATCATTTACCACATGATCATATACCCTTATGGTTCCCGAAGGCCTCCACCTGCTTTTTGAAGCCAATGGGTTCTCAATTTCCTCATCATCCAAATTACCTGTCAATCGCAGCGATTCATCAACAAGTTGATAGATTACCTGTTTAGAAGCAAAATTTGTCTTCATTCCACCTTCTAAATCAACCTCTTCATCAGGTATAAAAAGTTCTTCCAAAAGTTCATATTCAATATCTTTTGGAAGGGAATAGCCAAAGCGAACAGAAGCGTATTGATATGTAGGTTGATCAACGGATACTTCAGGGTCATGATAAAAATCCCCAGATTCATCAATTTCAAAATCCAATGGGGTATCATAGAGTGTCAAAGTAGAATCTGCCTTAAGTATTGAAAGCTCCTCTTCCGTTTTAGGTTTGAACTTTACATACCAATGTGTCGTCTCGATTTCCCCTTCTTTTGAAACCTTGGATTTTTCCTTCAAGATTTGCCAAGCCTTCCTCATATTCTTTACGGAATAGGGGTTTTCCAGTTTTTTGCCCAGCTTGATCATCCTAAGCGTGTCCGGTTGCTCCTTGGCAATGGGTTGGGAATCATTGGTCTGCACAGCTTCCTTTTCACAGGAAGCCAATACAAGCAATAAAATGGCCATTTTAACAATAGCCCAATACATTTTTCTTTGGTCCATAATAAAAAGATTTAAATGGTATTGGGGCATGCGGCTCTATCTTGGATAAGGTACTATAATGGGGCATGCACGTAGACACCCAATTGATGAGTGACCCATTTGGATTGGTAGATACCCCTTCTCAATTGATGTGTAGAAAATTCTGTGTGGAATTGTAGGTCAATCCCTTATTCCGGGCGTAAAGTCCTCTGGGGCGCTTTGGGGCATTTTGGTGGTGCCTGAATCTCCCGTATCATTAAAAATGGTCCACTCACCAAAGGTGTAACTGGGATTTCCTTCCAAAATGTCCGGGTTACGCAAAGCCCTTCCGTCCTCAAACTCATGGTTGGTCCCTGAACCATCTTCTCCAACCACACCAAAAACATCTATGATTGTTCCAAAGGGGTCTACTAATTCTAAATTATCGTCCCCATTGGAATCTGCCGGACTGTTGGTGGAAACCCCTAGGTCTGGCGGAAACCCATACACCAACTCAAACTCCGCTGCGTTTGGCGATATGACCAAAGTACCTCCTGCGCCAATGACCAGCCCAGACAAATCTATAGTTGAGCTTACTTCTGCATTGTCGTTGGTATAACGGCGTAAGGTCCACAGATTTAAATCCAAGGGTCCCGATGCGGAATTATAGAGTTCCACAAAGCGTGCTCCGGCATTGTTGTCCGGGTCTGCCAATTCTGAAATAAAGATTTGGGTAGAGGTGAATTCCGTAATGATTTCTGGACAACGCTCTTGGGTAAAATCAATATCCTCCAAATCCCGAACCACCAATTGAAACTGTTTTCCATCTTTCACAAGAATGCCGGTTATAGTGCCCTTGCCTTCGGGAAGGGGTTCCGCCTGAAAATCGGCATACCCACTATTGAGCAATATGAGTTCATTTTCAGCACAATCCTTTAGGATGCGTTCGGTCTCTTCTTCCGGAAGCGCGAAAGTCTGTCCCAGTTCTTCTTGCAAAAATTCAACCTCTTCCAATTGGACCAAGGTGTTCACGGTAGCATTTTCAATCTCGGGAACAGTACTTTTTGTAGGCTGTATCCCTACCAAATCATCACATGAAAGAAAGACATGCTCCAATACTTTCAAACCGGGCAATCTCCCTACAGAAACATTTCCGAAGGAAGTGAAGGTACCTCCGATTTTAAGGGTCTCACCACTTTTACCGAGATACAGTCCCTTCAACTTTATCAAAACCTTGCTCCCTACATCAAAAAACAAATGGGATTCCCTAAAATCCATCTCAATAACAAGCCCGTGAACGGGATTTGCCGGAGCATCTTGTAGATATAAAACTCCAAAAAAGTTACCTGCTTCATCCGATGAGATCACATACCCCTCCAACACCAAATCTTCTTGGATTTGCACAGCTCCATCGCCCAATAATCCTTCAAGTTCGGCGAAGTTGATATTTGCGTTGAGCCCTGAATTGCATGCTGTTTTTGGTTGATTAAATTCCGTGTTCTTTACACAGGCCACAACCATAATCAATAACAATAACCCACTTATCTTGTTTGAATTTTTCATATTTTTTGATTTAGAAGCTTATGGCGAGATTTAAAAAATAGGTTCTCCCGTAGCTGTACCAATATTTGGGTCCAAAGGATGGGGTGCCGCTTAGATTATCCTGCTGCAATTGGCCAAAATTGCCATTTCGGCTTTGTTCATACCCCCCTGTTCTGAAAACACCATCAAAAAGATTACTGACGCTGGCAAACAGACTGATGTATTTTTTGTTGACCAACCAAGATTTTCCACCAATGAGGTTGAGCAAATAGATGTCTTCCAATCTTTCTTGCCTTAAAATTTTGGCCACATTTTCATCGGTGGCATCTGGAAAACGTTCGCCGGTTTCTGGATCCAACAAAAAACTGGTAGTACGGGAAATGGTGGAGATATTAATGTAGTTATTGGTAAGGTAGTTGGCCGTTGCCCCGAACCACCAATAGTTGGGATTGCGGTACTCCACGCCCAAGGCAAGGGCTGTTTGCGGACCTTGGGCCAATTTTAAACCCTTTACCTTGGCAATGCCCAAATCTATGTTCCCTTCCGGAGCTATAAGGTCTTCGTCTGCTCCTGTGGTATCAAAATTGATTTGCACCGAAGGGTCACTGGCATACACATAATCGCCCAGATTCCCAACCAAAGTCAGCTTTACACTGGAGGAGGCTTCATATTCCAAGCCCAGTTCCAGCCCTTTGTGCAATCTATCCAAGCCCGTAATGACTTCTTGAACAAAATCCGAACCAAGCCCCGAGTCCACAAAAAAGAAGTTAATGTCCGTAGTATTCATGAACCTTGTATAAAAGGCTGTAAAACGCCCCGTCAAGTTGGGCAACCGTACAAAATAGCTTACATCTGTCGTGGTAATGGTCTCTTTTTGAATCTCGGGAACGACTTCATTGTTCTCCCTTGGGTTTATAAAAATGTTCTGAAGTGTTGGCGACCGTTCCACCTTTGCCGCATTGGCCGTAAACCAATGGCGTCCTGAAAGAAAATAGGTGAGCCCACCCTTAAATGAC
>JAUICT010000213.1 GCA_030429325.1 Bacteroidia bacterium | reverse complement strand
GGACTTCCTTGAACTTGAGTACAACCAGTAACCCCCTTAAAATATTCAATACCGAACTCAATGGTTCCATACTTCGGGTTTTTGAGTAAGTAGTTTTTTTAAGTCCCAAATCATGAAACAGTTCCTCAAAATCATATTCTTACTTGTTTTTGGAAGCCTGCAGGCCCAAGAATGGCAAAGTAGCTTTGATCAGGCTGTTGACTTGGCAAATAAAGAAAACAAACCTATCATTTTAGTGTTTTCGGGTTCCGATTGGTGTGCCCCTTGCATACGACTGGAAAAGAAGATTTGGCAATCCGAAGAATTTAAGTTGTATGCCAACGAACATTATGTGCTCTATAAAGCGGATTTTCCGAAGAAGAAAAAAAATGAACTCCCTTTGGAATTGTCGGAAACCAACGCAGCTCTTGCCCAAAAGTTTAACCCCAAGGGCCACTTTCCGTTAGTTGTTGTTTTAGATAAAGACCAGTCAGTCTTGGGTAAAACCGGGTTCAATGTCAAGGCATCGCCCAAAAAATACATATCCATATTGAACGGCTTTATCCCATGAGAAAATTGTTTGTCCTTTTGTTCAGTTTTTCGTGTCTGCTGTCCATTGGGCAGTTGGAGCGAAGGGATATTACGGTTAAAAAGACCATGAAATTGATGGGTACCCGGTTCGAGATTACCGTAGTGGCCCCAAATGAGGAGATAGGCTATTTGGATATTGATGAGGCTGTTTCGGAAATTGAACGGATCGAAAAAATAATATCTTCTTGGGACCCCAATTCCGAAACTTCAAAAATTAATCAGAATGCAGGAATAAAACCCGTTAAAGTAAGTCCGGAACTCTATGGGCTTATTGAGCGATCCGTAAAAATTTCGGAGATAACGGATGGTGCATTTGACATTTCCTATGCTTCCATGGATAATATTTGGAAGTTTGATGGCAGCATGGACAGCATTCCATCTAAGGAGGCAATTGAGAGTTCCATAGCCAAGATTGGGTATAAAAAAATACTATTGAATCCGGATGAGCGATCCGTTTTTTTAAAGGAACCTGGAATGCGCATCAGTTTTGGTGCCATTGGTAAAGGGTATGCTGCTGACCGGGCCAAGGAGCTTTTGTCTTCCAAAGGCGTAAAAGGAGGGATTATAAATGCTTCCGGAGACCTTACCACTTGGGGCACCAAGGTGACTGGGGAGAAATGGTTGGTGGGTATTGCCAATCCGTTGAGCAAGGACAAGGTGTTCAGTTGGATGCCCATTATAGAGTCTTCGGTGGCCACTTCGGGCAATTATGAAAAGTTTATCATGTTCAAGGGAAAAAAATATTCCCATATCATTGACCCAAGGACCGGATATCCCACAACAGGAATCAACAGTGTGTCCATTTTTGCCAAGCAGGCCGAACTTTGTGATGCTTTGGCAACAGCTGTCTTTATCATGGGAAAGGACAGCGGTATTCACATGGTCAATCAAATAGATGGAGTGGAGGCCGTAGTGGTGGATTCCAATAACAAAATACACAAGAGTTCTGGAATCATTTTCGATACGAATCCCTAAATTTAACCATGGCTAAACTTGCTTTTTTCCTTTTGTTGTTGATTTGTTCCAGCTCCTGCGTGGTGGTTCGGGAATACGATAAGGCATACTTGAGCGATGCCGAAATGCAATTGAGCGCACGGCCTTGCGAACGTTTTGAAACGAATTTCCACATCTATCGGGAAGCTTCTTCGGGAGCCAACGGAGGAAAAACAGGCGGCGGTTGTGGATGCAATTAAAGTGACAACGACCAAAATTCACGGGGGTTTACCCAAAAGTTTGCCCACTATCTTTTTGCTATTGTTGGGTATTTCCACAGTAATGGCACAACAAGACAATACTACTTACAAAAGACGGGTGTTGGAGACCAGTGAGGTTGATTTGCTGTTTAGTTATTATAATCAGGATGGCAATAATGCCGCGGTAACAGGGGGAGAAGGTACCGAGGAGCTCACCGATGCCACCTCGAGCATTGTGCTGCGCATGCCCTTGAACGAGGATGATGTGTTAACGGTCGATGTTGGGTTGTCTGCCTATACGTCTGCTTCATCCAGTAATGTGAATCCACTGGATGGCGGGGTCAATGTTACCCCTTTTGATGCATCAACAGGGGAATCGCGTAAAGATGTATTGGCCTATATCAACCCTAGTTACCAGCATACTTCGGAAGACCGGAACACTATTTGGAGTGCCAATGCGTATTTTTCATCGGAATACGACTATTTCTCAATTGGTTTTGGAGGGAGCTATACCCGATTGTTCAATGAAAAGAACACAGAGTTGAGTCTGGGCGGAAATGTTTTTTTGGATAAGTGGAATGCTATTTATCCTATTGAACTTAGACCTGGTTTTTTTGATGATAGGGTAGAGGGGAATGGTTCCTATGCTCCCACTTTTACTGAATTTGATAAGGAAAGTAGGAACTCCTACTCGCTTTCTTTGAGTTTTTCCCAAATTATGGGGAAAAAGTTACAGGGAGCCCTTTTCATGGATGTAGTTTCCCAGAACGGTTTGTTGAGTACACCTTTTCAAAGAGTGTATTTTGGGGATGCTTCCGATTTTTTTATTGATGATTTCCAATTGGCGGATGATGTGGAACGGTTGCCGGACAGTAGATGGAAGCTTCCGTTTGGAGGTAGGCTCAATTATTATGTGAACGATTTTTTGGTGCTCCGGTCCTACTATCGCTTTTACTGGGATGATTGGGGTATTACTTCGCATACGGCCAACCTGGAACTTCCCTTTAAGTTATCGGATAAGTTTACGCTCTATCCATCATATCGCTATTACACCCAAACGGCGGCGGATTATTTCTATCCAAAGGAAACCGCCCTCTCCACCTTTGGATTTTATACTTCGGATTACGATTTGTCCAGATATGATGCCCATCAGTACGGAGCTGGAATCCAATACAGGGACATCTTTGCCAATACCAAGGTGTTCAGTTTCGGATTAAAGACTATAGACCTGCGCTTTAGTCAGTATGATCGAAGCGATGGCCTCAATGCCTTCATTGTTACTTTGGGGACCACTTTTGTGGGGAACTAGCTGGCAAATATCCTTCATTGATGAGTTCATTAATACTATCAATTAGCTTGGAACATCCATTCTTTAGAAGATAGATGGTATCGCTCATTTCTAAAATATGTTCATAGGAGTGGTCGGTAATCACAATGATTTTATCTTGTTTTTGTCGATGAATCAAATCTTTTATCCTATCAACATAAACGGGTGCGATAAACGAAAAAGGTTCGTCAAGAAGGATGATTCTTTTATGGGAGCTTAAGATCAAATAGGTTTCAATAAGTCTAAGTTCGCCGCTTGAAATTTGATTTGAATGGAATTTTCGATAGGGTTTAAAGCTTTCAAAAAGGGTAATGAATTTATCCCAATCAGCGCCAAATAAATTAAATGCGGTAAGAAGTTTCATTCCTTTTGGTAGTAATCTGTGCTGGGGTAGATAAGCTATCATTTTTGTTGCAAACAGTGGCTTATGTTGATTTTCAGCATTTATCCTAATAGACCTGTATTTTGGAGACAAACTACCAAAAACAATATTGAGCAACGAGGTTTTTCCTGAACCATTCCTACCCATGATACCTGTGATTTTTCCCTCAGGTGCATTGATGTATATGCCGGAAAGTATCTTCTTTTCCCCAAAATGCAATTCAATATTATCAACTTCTAGGACCATACTGAAAAAGCAAAATAAATTAATAAGGTAATACCAGTATCAAAGAGAAACGACAAAATATAGAGTTGTATGGGCGATAGGCCAAAGTTGAGGTAGAAAACCAGCTTTTTTTTTGATTTAGCGTCTATAAATCTAAGAAAGTACATACCCAACAGTAGCCCCTTGATTACCAGCACAGAGAAAAACGGAACGTTTACAAAAAATAGAAATGCACATAGGAAGGAGGAAATAAGTAACAGGGGTTTGTAAAACCAAAAAGCTAATACGTAGGTCTGAGGACGGAACAATGAGAACGGTATTTAAATAAATGTACAAATTAATCGTAAATTCGCAATCTTAACGAGGATGGATCTATGCTAGACAAGCTCAACATTGTAAAACAGCGTTTTGATGAGGTTTCGGACTTGATCATTCAGCCAGATGTTATTGCCGATCAGAAGCGGTACATTAAGCTGAACAAGGAATACAAGGACCTGAAAGTACTCGCGGATAAACGTGAAGAGTATATCAACCTTACCAACAATATTGAAGAGGCCGAGGAAATCATTGCAGATGGAAGTGATGCTGAAATGGTGGAAATGGCCAAAATGCCAAAGGAGCTTTACCTAAATTGGAAGAAGAGATAAAGTTCTTGCTCATCCCAAAAGATCCGGAAGATGCCAAGGATGTGGTCATGGAGATTAGGGCTGGCACCGGAGGTGATGAGGCCAGTATCTTTGCGGGAGACCTGTACCGGATGTATGCCAAATATTGCGAATCCAAAGGGTGGCGTACCAATATTATCGATTTAAGTGAAGGAACCAGTGGCGGATATAAGGAAATCCACTTTGAGGTGTCCGGGGAAGACGTATACGGTACGTTAAAGTTTGAGGCAGGGGTACATCGGGTACAACGCGTACCACAGACCGAGACCCAAGGTAGGGTACACACCAGTGCGGCAACGGTGATGGTGATTCCCGAAGCCGAGGATTTTGATGTGCAGATAGACCCCAAGGATGTCCGGATTGATTATTTCTGTTCCTCGGGACCTGGGGGGCAGTCGGTGAACACAACCTATTCTGCGGTTCGGTTAACGCACATCCCCACGGGGTTGGTGGCGCAGTGTCAGGATGAGAAATCCCAGCACAAGAACAAGGACAAAGCTTTTAAGGTGCTTCGATC
>JAUICT010000212.1 GCA_030429325.1 Bacteroidia bacterium | reverse complement strand
TCCGAATAGCTATTAGAGCCAAAGAAGTACCGTATCATCAAGAAAATTTTTTGATTGATTTCGATTCCATTACGCACAATAAAGCCAATATGCGACTCCGTTGGGCCAATACGCAATTGGTAATTCCTTTTAAGGTGGATACCCATGCACAAATGGAAACTGAAATCCGCGAGCAATTGGTTAAAGACCCAACTGCCCAAACGTACTACGAAGCAGCTCGGTATTTGCAAGAACAAGGGAAGGATTATCCGCGGGCATTGGATTATCTTAACAAGGCCTTGGAATTGGGCGGCGATACCTATTATTTTCACAGGGTGAAATCGTTGGTGCTGGCCAAAATGGGAGATTATGCCTCTGCTATTCAATCTGCTGAAAAATCATTGAAAATCTCCAGTGAATTGGAAAAGGATGAGTTTGTTCGGATGAACGAGGCCAATATTAAAAAATGGAGCATTTTGGTGCGAGAGCCTTAGCCTTAATTTTGTAATCTTCTTATAAAACCCTCTGGGAATAAACTTTCCCTTATTTTTGCATTTTATTTTCAAAACCTATGCGCACAAAATCGCTCAAAAAGAACAAAATCAATGTAGTAACGCTCGGATGTAGTAAAAATGTCTACGATTCCGAAGTGTTGATGGGGCAGCTACGGGCCAATAACAAGGAGGTTGTACACGAAGAGGAAGGCAATGTTGTGGTAATCAATACCTGCGGATTTATTGTCAATGCCAAGGAGGAGAGCGTGAACACCATTTTGGAATATGTGCAAAAGAAAGAAGCCGGTGCTGTGGACAAGGTTTTTGTTACAGGTTGTTTAAGTGAGCGCTATAAACCTGACTTGGAAAAAGAAATTCCCAATGTGGATGAATATTTTGGGACCAGCGATTTGCCCAATTTATTAAAGGCTTTGGGGGCAGATTATAAGCATGAGTTGTTGGGAGAACGCTTGACCACTACACCCAAGAACTATGCCTATCTAAAAATTGCCGAAGGTTGTGATCGCCCTTGCTCTTTTTGTGCCATTCCCTTGATGCGTGGAAAGCACAAAAGCACACCTATTGAAGCGTTGGTGACCGAAGCAGAAAAGCTGGCGGCCAACGGGGTCAAGGAGCTTATCTTGATAGCTCAAGACCTTACCTATTATGGATTGGATCTATATAAAAAACGCAATTTAGCGGAGCTGTTACGGGCGCTGGTACAAGTAGATGGAATTGAATGGATACGTTTACACTATGCCTTTCCCACTGGATTTCCCATGGATGTGTTGGAGGTAATGCGCAATGAAGCCAAGATTTGCAATTATATAGATATTCCACTTCAGCATATATCTGACAGCGTCTTAAAAAGTATGCGAAGGGGAACCACCCAGGCCAAGACCACAAAATTACTACAAGACTTTAGGGAGGCCGTACCTGGAATGACGATACGTACCACCTTGATTGTGGGATATCCTGGAGAGACCGAAGCAGATTTTGAAACCTTGAAGAATTGGGTCAAGGAGATGCGATTTGAACGTTTGGGATGTTTTACCTACAGCCATGAGGAAAATACCCATGCCTATACCTTGGAGGATGATGTTCCCGAAGAAATAAAACAACAACGGGCCAATGAGATCATGGAAATCCAATCGCAGATTTCGTGGGAACTCAATCAAGAAAAGATTGGGAAAACATTTCGTTGTATTATTGATCGCAAGGAAGGCAATTATTTTGTGGGACGAACGGAACATGATTCCCCAGACGTAGACAATGAAGTCCTTATCGATGCCACTAAATATTATGTGAAAGTAGGCGAGTTTGTGGATGTTGAAATTACAGATGCCTCCGATTTTGATTTATACGGGATTCCGGCAACCTCCAAATAACTACATATTTACAAATTCGAAACCGGACAAAGGGATGTCCCTTAGGTCGAACTCGGTCTCATTAAGTAGGATGCCATGTTCCAGATAGGCCTTTAAATTGGCCAGCCAGAAGGTCCAACCATTGCTGCAACCATGGTGTATGTTGAGTTTATTTTCCTCATCGGTTGGGATTTCAAACTGCCGTAAGGTCAAAAGGACTGCATTTTTGTGGTCTTCCAAGCTTACCGAAACCTTACAGCCCGTAAATGTATACTCCAAAAAATCTTTTCCGTTGGCTTGAAGTACTTTTCCGGTTTCCTGTTCATCCCAATTGTGCCATTTCCAAACATAATCATCACCGGGTTGTATAAAATCTTCAGACAAGCGCTGTTTTCCATCTGAAGCATACGTGGCTTCCCTCAAAAACCATGAAGTTATTCCTTTGGAAGTTCCCCAGCACCAATACAGTTTTTCCATGGGAGCTTTGATAAAGATCTTTTTGTTGAAACTGTCAAAAGTGAGCTTGTTCATCGCTTTCGGTTTAGTTCATATTGATACAGTTCTCTTCCCAACTGCGCCAAGAAAGGTATTCCCACTTCATCATACTCATAGGCGTCATCATTAAAAATGCCATCACTATTTACCAGAATAGTAGCGGTGATCATAAAGTCGATATTGTTTTTTGTGTCTTTTATATAGGCACAATCGGTTAGTGTGCCATAAGCATATCCAACTTTATTGTAGATTTTGATATGTTTTGGCATGGGGTCCGGATTATCGCCAAACATGAAGAATTTCACATAACTGTCGTAATATTCTTGAGGATCGTAGCCCAATTTGCCCGGGAGCGTATGCATGGTCTCCAAAAGAAATTCGCGCTGTTCCAAACTTAAGTTGAACCGTTCTTCCTCTGGAAAGGCTTCAGGAAAGATTACCCGCTTTAACAAATCGCTTTGAGATTGTATGGGGAAGTAGTTTTTTAGCGAAAAATCAAAAGGCTCGGTTTGCAGGGAATCATCAGCATAATACCCTTTTCCTTTTTTGATATGGTTTAATTGTAGTGGCTTTGACGCTGTGTTTATGATGGATTTGCTTACCGAGGTTGTGGAATCATTGAGATAGATTACCAAGGGTTTGGTGGTCACATCGTCAGCATTTGAAGTGGATAGTCTATGTGAAATCCGAATCGGGTCAACCCCTCTCTTTTTCATCCGTCCATTAAGGTCATCTTGCCCTAAAAATTCCAGTAATCTGTTGTTGGCCGCATTATCGGAAACTGCAAAAATCTCCGAAACTGCTTTTGCAAAAGTGGTTTCAACCGAATCACCCTCAATATAGAAACGGGTGTATAAGGAAAGTGTATCAGTCTCATTAAGTTTTTCAAGTGCAGCAACCGCCGTAGGAAACTTAACGGTGCTGGCAGGATAAAAATAATTGCCCTTGTCAACTTGAAAATCGTAATCGGTAAAAAGAATGCTGTCGTTACGCCGATTTATTTGGGTGTATCGTATCTGTACCTCATGGGTGTCCAACTCATCCATCACCCTTTTTATGAGTGGATTTTCGGAACCCAGTATTTGATTTAGCGGGTTGGCGGAATCGGAATGGTTACAGGCGGTAAGTGCTAACACCAACAGGCAAATCCCTAGATGAGCTTTATACGGGAAAAAAGGTAAATTTCTCATGCCTCAATTTTACTTGGTTTCGGAGTATCTCTCTCCGCGATTGGGCCTAAGAAGGCTGCGTACTTTTTTTACATGGTCCTCAGAAACCACCATAAAGACAATACTATGCGAAGGGCTATAATGTTCAACTCCCATTTTATGGAAGGTCACTTGTTCGGCAAGGGCAAATTCTTCCAAGTGTTTTCTGAAATGTTCGGCGGTATGGGCGGCGTTGGGACCTCTAAAATCCCAGATGGCCTTTATTTTTGTGTTCAATGCTTTTTCCATCTTATGAGTCAAGAACAGAGATTCCTTTTTCGGCGAAGGCCTTAAAATCTTCCATATATTTTAAAGACTGTTTTTTAAAGGCACCGGGCATTAAAAAGCCCATAATTTTCATGCCCAGTCCAGAGAATTGAAATTCGCTTTCAGAAATCCATTTGGTTTTGCCATCCATTTCTTCAAAGTAGTTCTTTTGGATATTGTGAACCCCTTTTGCGTCATAAATGGTATGAAGTTCTTCGGGCAAGTTACGTTTTATAACGGTTTCCACCATTTGAAGTTCACGTTTCCCCATTTTGTAGCTGAGGCTCATTTGGGCCCCTTCCAAGCCCGGGTTTCCCGAAAGATGTTCATAGTTTACAAGACCTTTTTGCCAATGCTTCATATTTTCTGGATCATCCAGTTTTTTAATGAATTCATCACGAGGCAGGTCCACAGTAACTTCTGTTGTATACTTCATTCCATCTGGTTTACGCCAATATACTAAATTATCCTTTCTTTGCCCCTTACTAAAAATCTGTTAATGGGAAAGCAACCTGCTTGTGAGGGATTTAGTAATTGTTATTTTTGCGAAATGCATTCGCTCCAAAAAAATATTCTGATCCTGCTTTGCTGTTTGGCTGTGGTTTCATTTTCTGCTTGCAGCTCTTTTTTTAAGGAACAGGAAGAAAAAGAACCTTTGGCTCGAGTAGGTGACACTTTCTTGTACAAGGAAGATATAGCCACTCTGATCCAAGATGATATGTCTCCAGAGGACAGTACCTTGTTCGTGACCAATTACATTAATAATTGGGCGTCCAAACAATTACTGCTGACCAAATCAAAAATAAATCTTCCTGAAGAGAAATTGGCCGAGTTTAATCGTTTGGTTTCCGACTATCGTACGGATTTATACACTAGAGCCTATATTGAGGCATTGGTGCTGCAATCCAAGGATACCGCTATCACCCGTACACAGTTAATGAACTATTACGAACAGGAAAAGGAAAATTTTAAGCTCAATGAGAAGCTTGTACAGCTTAGGTTCGTGGGCATGCCCAGCCAGTTTTTGGATATTGATGCGGTAAGGACCAAGATTCGGAACTGGAAAGAAGCCGA
>JAUICT010000211.1 GCA_030429325.1 Bacteroidia bacterium | reverse complement strand
AATGGTCAATGTAAAAGTATAGTCGATGGCCGAACAGTCTGCATTGACCACTCCTTCTTTAATAAGGGCAATGCGGGGCTCGCAGTCCCCAAGCAAGGTAACGGTAGGCCTGTCCTCCAAAATGTTTTCAAAATCCGAGGTATCCTCCACGGTAATTTCTGGAAAGCCTTCCATGGTGGCCGTGACTATGGCCGTGTTTTCCACTTGCCCAGCAAGACGGTCTGCCGTGTTGAGTTGGTATTCTATGGTTTCGTACACCCAGATTTCATCCGGACCCAAAAGGCCGTCATTGCCCACATCACCAGAGGTGGGCGGAAAATTATTGTCTAATACAATAGGAAGGTCTTGGTCCGTAATGGTAATATTTTCCAAGACTTGGCCTTTGGTGCTCTCGTTGGAGACCGTAAAGGTATAGTCAATAAAGGCGCAACCTCCTTCTTCTCCCTCGCCATTCTTGGCCACCCCGGTTTTGACCAAGGCTATTTTGGGAGCACATTCGGAAATATCGGTGACCGTGGGGCGGTCTTCGTCCACATTTTCAAAGTCAGATTCATCCTCGACCGTTATACCCAGATTGGGTTCAAAGGCACTGACATGAGCTGTATTTTCAACTTTACCATCGACTAAATCTGCTGCAGTTATAACATAATTTGCGATGTATTCCCATGTTTCACCTACCTCCAAAAATTCATCCTGATCACCACCATTTTTACTGAAGAGATTAATGTCACCGGCATTTACTTTGGAATCAGTGACAATGATGGTTTCCAAGGCTGCCCCACTTTCACTCTCATTGGTTACAAAAAAGGTATACTCTATGGTGTTGCATCCCCCATCATTACCCAATGGGTCTTTTGAAACCCCTTTTTTAACAATGGCTATACGGGGAGCGCAGGCAGTAAGGTCGGTAACGGTTTCGCGGTCTTGGGCGGGGTCGCTGGGGTCGGAGGCGTCCACGGATATAATGAGAGGATCTTTATCTTCTGCCTCTGCTTTAGCGTATGCCTGATTGAGCACTTCGCCATCCAATATATTATCCAGATTAATATTATAAAACAGTTGATAGGTCCATGTCTCTCCTGGTTCCAATACACTATCGGCATTCATGGTTTCAATGGGAGGTACAGCAATGAAACCCCCAAAGGCAGGATCTTCTACGGTAACATTGATAAAATTATAGGGTACGGTATTTAAGTGGGTCAAGGTAAAGGTGTATATAATTTGATTACAGGTCCCAAGATCGGAGGCTGTCTTGATTAGGGAAATGGTTCCTTTTTCACAGTTTATGACATCCACACTAGTCATCCCATTGTCAAAAAAGTCACTAGGGTGGGATAGATCGCTGACCGTGGCCAAGGGGTTGCCATCCACTTGAGCCGAGACGGTAATTTGTTCCTTTAGGTTTGTGCCATAATCGTTTTGGTCCAAAGGACGGGTGGCGGTGTATTCCCAAGATTCACCGGAATCAAAAAGCGTATTGTTGTTGTCATCCCCAGTAACAAATGTAAAGTTCAAGTTGGGGTCTAAACTTGCAATCTGTACATTGGTCAAGGCTTGGGCCACTGCGCTTAGGTTTCTAACAATGAGTTGATATTCAATGGTCTCACAGCCCGGAGCATTGCCAAACCAGTCTTTGGTCTGTACAACAAGTACTGCTCCAATACGGCGACAACTTTCAATATCTATCCTTGTTGGATTATCCTCGGTAGTGAATACAGAATCGGAAAGGTCACCCGCGGTCCCTGCCATAATGGTGGCTTGGTTTAAAATTTCAGGAAGGTTAAGGTCTTCCGGGTTTAATGTCTTTGTTGCTGTATATTCCCAAGAATCACCAGCATCGAAAGAGTTTGGGGAGATGTCACCATTTTTATTGGAGGGCACTATATTGGCCACAAAATCTACATCGTTGATGTCCACAATATTTATTTGAGCTTCGGTGTAGGAATTTGGGCCTTGGTTTCTGACTAAAATTGTATAGTCAATGGCCGTACAATCCCCATTTCTGACCCCGGTCATGGTGGCCACCACATTTTGACAAGAAGCTACATTGGTAACCGTTGGGTCATCTTCATTAATAAGGGTATCATCGGAAATATCACTGGCTACTCCACCGACGGTAACCTGTACTTGATTGGATAGGGTTGATTGCGTTAATGTACCTGGGTCAATCGCACGAGCAGCCCTATACTGCCATGATTCCCCTGCTTCAAAAATGTTATCGCCATCGTCCCCAGCAAAAGGCAGGGTCTGGTGTGTAAAGTTGGGGTCATTGCCAACTTCCGTAATAATCACTTCGGCAGGGAGAAATGACTCTCCTTGTGTACTGGTGTTTCGTACTGTGATAACGTATTGTACCGAAGAGCAGTCAACAGCCACACTTCCCGACATGGTTACGGCAATACTTGGAACATAGAGATTAGTTTCCAAGTTGCCCTCTTTTAGGTTTATGGCACCTCTGCCCAAATGAAAAAAGCTTAGCCCAAAAAAGGCCAGCAACAGTCCGATAAGACTTTTTCTGTACAGTGTTGAATTACGTTTTAGGGAAAACATAGTTTTTAGGTTTGTGGATTTTGGGGTTGGGAAGGCTCCATCTGAAAGGGAAGTGCCCCAGATGTTTTCATTTTCGATAGGTCTAAGACAAGATTGTTAATCATAGTCTGATCATTTTGTTCTCTTTTAACCTACTATATTAAGGTGTTGGGGTATTTCTGGAGATGGCTAATTGATGGATGCCCCTTATGAATTGACAAAAAGGGGTTTTGGATTGATGGGAAAAATCAACCTAAATAAATATGGTAATCATCTTACCACTAGCTAAGGGCTATAATTATGTAGTAAGAATACGTGTTTCGGTCAAAGTTTTTCGGCCAAATATCTAGCAGTGTGTGATCCTTGGTTTTGAACGACTTCCTCGGGTGTGCCTTCGGCCACCAAATGCCCGCCGTTTTCCCCGCCTTCGGGGCCAAGGTCTATGAGGTAGTCCGCACATTTGATGAGTTCAATATTGTGCTCAATCACAATCACCGAATGCTCCTTGGCAATAAGCTCGTCAAAGGATTTCAACAGTTTCTTAATGTCGTGGAAATGCAATCCCGTGGTGGGTTCATCAAAGATGAACAGGGCTTTTTCCTTGGTGTTCCCCTTGACCAAAAAGGAGGCGAGCTTTATCCGCTGCGCCTCACCACCGGATAGGGTAGAGGAGGACTGTCCCAAGGTCACGTAGCCCAACCCCACATCCTGTAGGGGCTGCAACTTGGTCACAATTTTGTCCTGCTGGTGGGTTTTGAAGTGTGCCACGGCATCATCAATGGTCATGTTCAGGATGTCGTCAATGTTTTTGCCCTCAAACTGTACTTCAAGAATCTCCTTTTTAAAACGCTTGCCGTCACAGGAGTCACATTCCAAATGAACATCGGCCATAAACTGCATTTCCACGGTGATCTCGCCTTCACCCTTGCATTTTTCACAGCGGCCTCCATCCACATTAAAGGAAAAATGTTTGGCTTGGTAACCCCGCAGCTTGCTCAGTTTTTGCGATGCGAAGAGGTTTCGGATATCATCATAGGCCTTGATATAGGTAACCGGATTGGAACGGGACGAACGCCCAATGGGGTTCTGGTCCACAAACTCCACGTGTTTGATGTGGGCATATTTGCCTTCCATGGCGGTGAACTGGCCCGCTTTTTCACCATAACCACCCACTTCCTTTAATATAGAAGGATAGAGTATTTTTTTGACCAAGGTACTTTTACCACTTCCGGAAACGCCCGTGACCACCGTCAACATATTTAAAGGAAAGGTGACGTCTATATTTTTAAGGTTGTTCTCCCGGGCACCCTTGATTTGGATATAGCTTTTGGAATTGCGACGCTCCTTGGGGACTTCAATGGCCTTGGTACCATTTAGGTAATCCGCTGTGAGGGAATGGGCCTTGAGAATGGCCTCCAAACTTCCGGTGGCGACCACCTCACCGCCCAAAGTGCCAGCTTCGGGCCCTATGTCGATGACCTCGTCGGCGGCTTTCATGATGTCCTCGTCGTGCTCCACCACAATTACGGTATTGCCCAAATCCCGAAGGGAAATAAGAACTTCGATTAGATTTTCGGTGTCCTTGGGGTGCAGACCGATGCTGGGCTCGTCCAAAATATACATGGAACCCACCAAGCTACTGCCCAAGGAAGTGGCCAAGTTGATGCGCTGGCTTTCCCCGCCAGAGAGGGTGTTCGATTTTCGGTTGAGGGTGAGGTAGCTCAATCCCACTTTGTCCAAAAAGTCCAAACGGGTGGTAATTTCCTTGAGCAAACGATTGGCAATGGTCCTGTCGTGCTCTGAAAGTTGAAGTTCCTCAAAGAAGGGAATCAACCGCTTGATGGGCAGCTCAATGATATCTGAAATGGATCTGCCGGCAATTTGCACATAATTGGCTTCTGCCCTGAGTCGTTTTCCTTTACAGACAGAACATTTGGTCTTCCCCCGATAGCGGGAAAGCATGACCCTGTTCTGGATTTTATAGCTTTTCTCTTCGAGCTGTTCAAAGAATTTATGGAGACCCATGAAATGTTCGTTGCCATCCCATACCAGTTGTTTTTGGGATTCGGACAGTTCAAACCAGGGTTTATGGATGGGGAAGTCGAATTTATAGGCGGAATTGACCAATTGGTCACGGTACCAGCCCATACTTTCGCCCCGCCATGGAAAAATGGCATTTTCATACACGGAAAGTGCCGTGTTGGGGATGACGAGATCCTCATCAATACCAATGACATCGCCATACCCTTCACATTTGGGGCAAGCCCCGTAGGGATTGTTAAAACTGAAGAGGTGTACATTGGGTTCCAAAAACTTTAGACCGTCCAGTTCAAACTGGTTGCTGAATGTTTTGGTCTCACCGTTTTCCAAATTTTCAATGG
>JAUICT010000210.1 GCA_030429325.1 Bacteroidia bacterium | reverse complement strand
ACGCTCCCAACTCTCCATAACCCAGATCATCAGCATAGATGATGACAATATTGGGCAGGGACGCTTGTTCCTCTGGATCGGTCTGCTCTTTTTTTTCGGTCTTACAGGCAAAAAACAGTACGGTCAGTGCGAAAAATGCGGTTTTGGTAATGTGCATTATAGTGGTTTTGTTGGGTTGATGGAACTGCAATCTAAGGAAAAGAGTGCAATTTTTGGGGAAGCCTATGGACAATTTCAGAATTGTATCAATCGTCAAAAGAAGCATTGAAAAAATCACCTAGGGATATTTCAAAATACTGACAGAGTTTTTTTAGGGTTGAAAGTTGAATGTCCCGTTTTCCTTGTTCAATTCTTGAAAATTGAATTCCCGTATCATGTAGGGCTTCTTCTTGTGTAACTCCTTTGATTCCTCTTAACTCTTTGACTCTTTTTGCTAGATTCACAAGCAATTGCTCTTTGCTTTCTTCCATTTTACAAATCCATATTTGTAACAATATAGGGATTCCAATTCCTTGATCATGTTATGGTTCCACAGTCAATATGGCCCTTAGCCTAATATCATTGGAAGAACTGCCGATCATTATTCTAAAATCACCCGGTTCCACTACGCGGTCCATACCTTCGTTCAACATGGTCAACATTTCCGGGGTTATTTCAAAGGACAGTTCCTTGGTTTCCCCTTTTTTCAAATGGACACGTTGAAATCCTTTCAGCTCCATGATCGGGCGGGCCACGGAGGCCAAAATGTCCCTGAGATAGAGTTGCACCACCTCATCACCATCCAATTCCCCCGTATTGGTAACCTTAAACCGGACGGTTGTAGTCTGGTCCTTGGAAATGCTCGGGGCATCAATTTTTATGTCCTCATAGGAAAAGGTGGTATAGCTTAGACCGTATCCAAAGGGGAAAAGTGGTTTTCCGGTCAGGTTGATATAGTCGTCCCCCCTTCCTGTAGGCTTATGGTTGTAGTAGAGCGGTAGCTGCGCTTCATGGACCGGAAAGGTAATGGGCAGTCTTCCAGCGGGATTGTAGTCGCCAAAAAGCACATCGGCAATGGCATCGCCGCCAGCGTCACCGGGATACCATACATCCAGAATGGACGGGACATCATCAATCCAACGGTCCATGGTGATGGCACTGCCACCCACCAAAACCACCACCGTGGGTTTTCCGGTCTTGGCCACGCTTTGGATCAATTCTTCCTGATGGCCGGGAAGGGATAGATAGGCCCTGTCCCTGAACTCTCCTTCCTCGATACCCACGGTAACAATGGCCACATCGCTTTTTTGGGCAGTGGCCACGGCTTGTTGGATTTGCTGTTTCCAATCATTTTCAACACCCACATCCCACAACAGTTTGAACCACACATTGCCCACGGTCTCAAAAAATTCGACCTTGAGGTCGTACTCCTTTCCTTTTTCAAAGCGATAGTCTTGGGTAATGGTCCTGACGGTTTGCTTGGTCCAATTGTCCACCACCAGTTCACCATTGATGTACACCCGATATCCATCATTTCCTTTGACACCAATTTTGAAAATGCCGGTCTCGGGAGCTTTGAGTTTTCCAGTCCATCGAGCGGAATAGAAATCATAATTGATTTTCTCCTGATCGGGAGAAAATAAGGTCCATCTAAAATCAATAACCGGGTCAATCCGAGTAAGTGCAGGTTCGCCTTCAAGGGTAATATTGTTGAAATATTCTGCCTGTAAGCCTGCTTTTTGCTCCCCACCTTCGTAATGGTACAATTGTTCCTTGGGGATGGTCACATAATTGGTGGATTCCCTCCCAGGTCCAGCCGCATAGTTGATCGCCATGCTTTCACCCAACTTGGTCTTGAGACCTTCCAAAATGCTTATGGGTTTGTTTCCGGGACCGGAGTAGCCTCCCAGTCTTGCTTCTTCGGCATCCGTGCCGATAACGGCAACGGATTTGACTGCTTTGGAGAGAGGTAGGGTCTGATTATCATTTTTCAGCAGGACCATGGATTCCAAGGAAGCTTTCTTGGCTAACTCCCGATTCGCTTTTGTGCCATTCCATTTGCTGGCTTCTTCAGGGTCTACATACGGATTTTCAAACAGTCCCAATTTAAACTTGGCCCGGAGCACCCTTCTGACAGCTTCATCTATGGAAGCTTCATTGATCATTCCTTTTTCAAAGGCTTCGTAAAAAAGAGTATAGTGGTCATATGAGGTTTGAAAAATCACATCCAATCCATTTTCAATGGCCTGTTGGGTGGATTCCGCATAATCCTTGGCGGTAAAATGAAGCACATTGGATCCACCTGTGGCCCCGGCATCAGAAATCACAAAACCATCAAAGCCCCATTCCTTTTTTAGTTTTTGGTTGAGCAACCAGTCGTTGGCAGTGCACTGTCTTCCATCAAAGGAATTGTAGGAAGTCATCACGGACCATGCATTGGCCTTTTGGAAACTGGCCTTAAAAGCGGGAAAGTAAATTTCCTCCATCAGCCTTTCATTGAAATGTATGGGGTAACTGTCGCGTCCACCGTCACCCACATTGGCAACAAAGTGCTTTGGAGTAGTCAACACTCCGGCCTTTTCAAATTGTGAAATGAAGGATACTCCCATCTGTGTGGTCAGAAAAGGGTCCTCGCCATAGGTTTCCTCGGTTCTACCCCAGCGAACATCGCGGGCGATGTTGAGCACAGGGGACAGGATTTGCCGAATCCCCCTGGTCTTGGTTTCCATGGTAATGGCTTTGCCTACATTGGCAACAAGGAGGGTGTCCCAAGTGGCTGCCAAGGCAATGGACTGGGGAAAGGCCGTGGCACCTTCCCGCACCAAACCATGCAGCGCTTCATCAAAAGCAATGATAGGAATGCCCAATCGGGTTTCCTCCACAAAGTATTTCTGGATTTCATTGATCAAGAGAGCGGTCTGTTCTGCGGTTCCCCCGCCGGAATAATCCAACAACTGCTCTGCCTCATTCCCAGATTTTCCCTTGGTGGCCACCTGAAACCCAAAGATGCCATGCTTGTAGCGCTCCTTACCATCGGATAGATCTCCGGGAATCATGAACAACTGCCAGAATTTTTCTTCCAAGGTCATTCTGGGCAATAGATCGTCTACCCTTTCCTCTATGGGCAGATCCGGATTTTTATAATCCAATTGGTCTTCTTTTTGGCACGAAAGGAGGAGAACGGATAAAACCACCATGGTCATGCACAGGGTTTTGCAAGGGGGCACTATTGTTTTCATTTAAAAGGTTTGGTTTAGAAGAGTAGTCATAGACTGCTTCTTTGGTCATAAATGTAGGGTATTTTCTGGGAATGGGTTGAAGGTGTGTGTCCATGGCCCTTTCTTATTTCTTCCTTACCTTAGTCAAAAGTTCCAGCGTATGGAGACCAAAGTCAAGAATGTATTTAGGGATGGGGCTATTTCCCCAGAGTTTATTGCTCAATCCATAGCAAAGCACCAATCCAAGACCCAGATTGGGGCGCATGATATTTTTCTGGGACAGGTGCGTGCCGATGAGATCGATGGCAAAATCGTTTCGGCCATTGAGTACTCGGCTTATGAGGATATGGCCAATCAAAAATTCCATGAAATCCGGGAGAGTACTTTTTCAAAGTTTGAAATTACCTGCATGCACATTTACCATAGCAAGGGCAAAGTAAATGCAGGGGAAATTTGCCTTTTTGTGTTTGTGTCTTCCCCTCACAGGCGGGTGGCGTTTAAAGCATTGGAGTATGTGGTAGAGGAAATAAAAGCCCAGGTCCCTGTATTTGGAAAGGAACTGTTTGAGGATGATTCCTATCAATGGAAAGTCAATACATAGCCTATGGTCGATATAACCCAAAAACAATCCACCCATAGAACTGCCGTGGCACAGGCGGTAGTAAAAGTTGGGGATATGGCAACGATTGAGGCGATTAAAAACGGAACGGTCCCCAAGGGCGATGTGCTTTCCATGAGCAAAGCTGCCGGCTTTTTAGGGGTGAAAAAAACTTCAGATCTGCTTCCCGATTGTCATCCTCTCCCTGTGGAGTATTGCGGTATTGATTATGAAATGGATGGACTGGAGATTAAGATCATCATCACTGTAAAGACTTTTTACAAAACAGGGGTAGAGGTGGAAGCCATGCATGGTGCCAGTGTTGTGGCCCTTACCATGTACGATATGCTAAAACCCATTGACAAAAGTGTGGAAATCCACCACATAAAATTATTGAAAAAGACAGGCGGCAAGTCAGATATTGATAAGTTGTGATTTTTTCAATTTTTTTTCCCAACCAAACACTTTTATTCTAATTTTAGGTTGATTAGAAAATAACCCCAACACCATGAACAACCTCAAACGTGTAATTGTCGATTACAAAAAGCTAACCCCAGAAGTATTGAAATTGCTTGTGGAAAAATACCCCGATGGCTATGGAGATAACGATGTGATCAACTTTAGAAATTTGAAAGGTGAGTTGATTGAGGCTGTTGAGGTATCCACGGAAGACACCAAATATTTGGTAAAGATAAGTTCCAAGTTAGAGCATACCATGGCGAACTTTGATGACGATGACGATGACGATGAAGACACATCAGATTTGGATACTGATGATATGGACAAGATGCCAGATGATGACGATGATTTTTCTGATTCCGAAGAGGAAGAATAATCTCAATCCCGTTTTAGATTTTCCAACATTTCAACCGTGGTCTGATCCAAATTAAAGTTGTGTTGCCATCCCCAATCCTTTCTTGCTAGGGTATCGTCAATGCTACTAGGCCATGAATCGGCTATTTGCTGTCTAAAATCTGGGGCGTAGCTTATGGAGAAATCAGGAATGTGTTTTTGGATACTTTTAGCCACTTCACTCGGGGTAAAACTCATGCTGCCCAAATTGTAGGAAGATCGTATGGTGAGGTTTTCAGCAGGACTTTCCATTAAGCTGATGGTGGCCCGGATGGCATCGTCCATATACATCATGG